>JANLTL010000708.1:0-1579 GCA_031362905.1 Burkholderiales bacterium
TATCCTACATCCTGGTAAACCCTATCACTTGGTTCATTACTGAAAGCATTGGTAACCTGAAGCGGATTAGAAGGTGTTTGCCCCCATTTAGTACTGGAATCAATGTTCGCATTATTCGTCGGGGTTCTGAGTCCATTCTCATATTGTCTTTGCCCATCTTTTAAGATATCTTCTGAAATTGTACCAAGGTTAAAATATAATTGTCCTCCATTCGGATTTGCTGTATTTTTTATAAATGGATCCTGCAGCCAGAATTCAATGTACTCCACATTACCGGTTTCAAAATCTGTCTGGTCAATATTTCGCATCAAACCACCCCAGGCCTGTTTTGGATTGGTTAATCTTCCATTAGCATTAATTCTTGTGTTTTTATACTCATAATTGTAAGGCCCTTTATCTTTTGGATAAAATGCCAGGTCAAATGTGGTCAATAGATTTTCTGCTAACTGTGTACTTAGTTTAGGAAATATTTCTTTACGCAATACCTGTCTAGTTTCCGGTCTTGACAATTCTGCTGCATTACCTCTTAGTGGGTTATTGGAACTGTTTTTCTCCTGAAGTACTGATTCGATATTATACCAGGCGATCTTGGCCCGGTTATATCCACTGATAAGACTATCATTAAATGCTGATTCGGGGAATAAAGAGGTTACACCTGCAGGACCATTTTTACCCTGTGGTACCGATGCCAGTGCCCAGCTAATTAATGGAAAACGAAGATCTATTCCTGCTTTGGTTCCTTCAAAATCATCAATGTATATCTGGCCGGTCTTATCAGCCCCATTAATTTGTTTCGGATGCCCGGGGTCAAGTATGGCAGCTTCTGCATATGCTGTAATAGATGACATTGCTTTAGTAGAATAAAAAGGTAGCTTATCCAACCATTTAGTAAGACGCGGTAAATTATCCCGGTAATCTATATCTACGCCATACATACTATTTTTAATAGGATCATCGCCGTAAGATTGCTTGGTGAAAATTGGTCGTTCGCTCAGCTTTACAATTGTACCACCAAGTGTTAATTTTTTATTGGCAATATAATCAAGCCGTAGCCCCAAAAAGTTTTTTTGCTGTAAGCCAAATGCCTGATTATTTTCAAAACCAATATTTACCGGAACTCCGGAATTGATGATCGCCAGATTGGTTACCCGTAAAGTTCCAAGATCATAGTTGATCTCATAATCTACATTTTCCTGTAAGGTTTGTCCACCTGCTGTTACAGTTACAGATCCCCGTGGTATATTATATCCCAACTGATAATCGCTACTGGTATTGGTACCACCAGTAGTAGTAGTTCCATTAATACCATTTTGACCATTGCCGGCGATACCATTATTATTAGATGTACCAGATGATTTTGACTTACCAACTAATTTGAATCTGTTAAGATTGGCATATGTCTGGGCAATAGCTTTTATCGTATCATACAAGGGGTAATAGAGATAACGGTTTCTACGATCCTGATTAGAAAAAACATAATCAAGGTCATGACCAAATGGTTCCAGTACCGGGAAAATAACACGGCTTTGCGGTGAAATAACCGTAAAATTTTCGAGGAAGTCAAATACACCGTCAGGCT
>JANLTL010000144.1:0-8620 GCA_031362905.1 Burkholderiales bacterium
TTTCGCTGCGCTACATGCTCGTTGACGGCCAGGGCAACTTTGGCTCGGTCGACGGCGACAACCCGGCGGCGATGCGTTACACCGAAATTCGCATGTCGAAAATCGGCCACGAGTTGCTCGCCGATATCGACAAGGAGACCGTCGATTTCGGCCCCAACTACGACGGCAGCGAAAAAGAGCCGCTGATCCTCCCGAGCCGTATTCCAAATCTGCTCATCAACGGCAGCTCGGGCATCGCGGTCGGCATGGCGACCAACATTCCGCCGCACAACCTCACCGATGTGGTCGATGCCTGTCTGCTGCTGTTGAAGCGCCCGGCGACCACCATTGACGAACTGATCGAAGTCATCAAGGCGCCCGACTTTCCCACCGCCGGCATCATCTATGGCGTGGGTGGCGTGCGTGAAGGCTACCGCACCGGTCGTGGCCGCGTGATCATGCGCGCCAAGGTGCACTTCGAAGACATCGGCAAGGGCGCCAATGCCGGTGACCGCCAGGCCATCGTGGTCGATGAACTGCCGTATCAGGTCAATAAAAAGACCTTGCAGGAAAAACTCGCCGACCTCGTCAACGAGAAAAAGATCGAAGGCATCACCCATATCCAGGACGAGTCCGACAAGGACGGCATGCGCCTGGTGATCGAACTGCGCCGTGGCGAAATGCCCGAGGTGGTGCTCAACAATCTGTACAAGCAGACCCAACTGCAGGATACCTTCGGCATGAACATGGTGGCGCTGGTCGATGGCCAACCGCGCCTGCTCAACCTGTGGCAGATGCTCGACCAGTTCCTGCAGCATCGTCGCGAAGTGGTGACGCGGCGCAACGTGTTCGAGTTGCGCAAGGCGCGCGAGCGCGGCCACGTGCTCGAAGGCCTGGCCGTGGCGCTCGCCAACATTGATGAATTCATCGCCATCATCAAGGCCGCGCCGACGCCGCCGGTGGCCAAAGACGAACTGATGAAGCGCCCGTGGAATTCGCCGGTGGTCGCCGAGATGCTCGCGCGCTCTGCTTCTGATGCGTCGCGCCCCGAGGGCATCCTCGAGGCCTACGGCATGCACGAGCAGGGCTACATGCTGTCCGACGTGCAGGCCGGCGAAATTTTGCAAATGCGTTTGCAGCGCCTGACCGGCCTGGAGCAGGACAAGATCGTCGGCGAATACAAGGAAATCATGGCGGTCATTGCCGACCTGCTCGACATTCTCGCCAAGCCCGAGCGCACCACCGCCATCATTGCCAGTGAGTTGGAAAAAGTCAAAGACGAATTTGGCGACGCGCGCCGCTCGGCGATCGAGATGAACGCCGAAGATATCAACATGGAAGACCTCATCACCCCGCAGGACATGGTGGTGACGATGTCGCACCTGGGTTACATCAAGTCACAGCCGCTCACCGAATACCGCGCACAAAAGCGCGGCGGCCGCGGTAAGCAGGCGGCAGCCACCAAAGAAGATGACTGGATCGACCAGCTCTTCGTTGCCAACACTCACGACACGATTTTGTGTTTCTCCAATCGTGGCCGCATGTACTGGCTCAAAGTCTATGAAGTGCCGCAAGGAGTGCGCACCGGACGCGGTCGTCCCCTGGTCAATGTGTTTCCGCTGGCCGAGAATGAGAAGATCAACGTCGTGCTGGCGATCAAGGCCTATGTTGAAGACCGCTTCGTCTTCATGGCAACCAAGCTGGGCACCGTGAAAAAAACGGCGCTCACCGATTTCTCCAATCCGCGCAAGGCCGGCATCATCGCGGTTGATCTCGATCCGGGCGACTTTTTGATCGGCGCGGCAATCACCGACGGCAAACATGACGTGATGCTGTTTTCCGATGCCGGCAAGGCAGTGCGCTTTGACGAAAACGATGTGCGCCCGATGGGCCGTCAGGCGCGCGGCGTGCGCGGCATGATGCTCGATGACGGACAAGAAGTGATTGCGATGCTGGTCGCGCCGGCCTTGGTCGACGCCGAGGGCAACAATGTTGCGACGACCCAAAGCGTGCTCACCGCCACCGAAAACGGTTTCGGCAAACGCTCACCGATTGCCGAATACACCCGCCACGGCCGCGGCACCAAGGGCATGATCGCGATTCAAACTTCCGAGCGCAACGGCAAGGTGGTCGCCGCGACCCTGGTTGCCCCTGAAGACGAACTGATGCTCATCACCACCGGTGGCGTGCTGATCCGCACGCGCGTCGCCGAAGTGCGCGAAATGGGGCGTGCCACGCAAGGTGTGACGCTGATCTCGGTCGATGATGGCACCAAGCTCTCGGGGTTGCAGCGCGTGGTCGAAAGCGATGCGGATGCCAATGGAAACGGCAATGGCCACGGCGGGGAAAATGGCAACGGCAATGCACCTGCCAACAATGGCAGCGGTGATATTGCGGAGAATGGCTCCCAGCAAGGACCTACGGGCGATGGCGCCTGAAGAGCCTCACCCGCCAATCGTTTCCAGCCATGAGGGTTTTTAATTTCTCCGCCGGGCCGGCAGCTTTGCCTGAACCGGTGCTCCGGCAGGCCGCCGCCGACATGCTTGACTGGAACGGCTCGGGCATGGGCGTGATGGAAATGAGCCATCGTGGCCCGGAGTTCATGGGCATACACGCCGAGGCCGTCGCGCTGTTGAGCGAGCTGCTTGGCGTACCGTCCCACTACAAGATTCTCTTCATGCAGGGCGGCGGCTTGGGCGAAAACGCCATCGTGCCGCTCAACCTGCTGGGCAAAAACAACAAGGCCGACTTCGCCGTCACTGGCTCCTGGTCGAAAAAATCTTTCCAGGAAGCGCAGCGCTTCGGCGACGTGCAGTTGGCCATCGATGCCGCCAAGAATGGCTTGTACCAAGGCTTTGCCCCGGTTACCGAATGGAAGCTGCGCAAGGATGCAGCCTACGTCCACGTGTGCACCAATGAAACCATCGACGGCGTGGAGTTCTTCGCGCCACCCGTTACCGGTACTGTGTCCCTGGTGGCCGATGCGTCGTCGCACATTTTGTCGCGCCCGATGGACGTGTCGCAATACGGCGTGCTGTTTGGCGGGGCGCAAAAAAACATCGGCCCGGCGGGGCTCACGATCGTCATCATTCGCGACGATCTGCTCGACCAGGCGCATCCGCTGTGCCCAAGCGCGTTCAACTACAAGGTCGTCGCCGAGCACGACTCGATGTACAACACGCCGCCGACCTACTCAATCTACATCGCGGGTCTCGTCTTCAAGTGGCTCAAGGGGCAGGGTGGCCTCGCCGGCATCGAAGCAAAAAACATCGCCAAGGCGCAGTGCCTGTACGACTTCATCGACGCCAGCAGCCTCTATGAAAACCGTGTCGCAAAGCAGTGCCGCTCGCGCATGAACGTGCCGTTTTTCCTCAAAGACGAAGCGCTCAATGCCGCCTTTCTCGCTGGCGCCAAGGCACGCGGCCTGGTGCAACTCAAGGGGCATCGCAGCGTCGGCGGCATGCGCGCGTCGATCTACAACGCCATGCCGCTCGAAGGCGTGCAGGCCCTGACGGGTTACATGGCCGAATTTGAAAAGGCCGGTGGGAGGATTGCTGCATGAGTGATCTCAACAAACTGCGCCTCGAAATCGACCGCCTCGACGACGAGTTGCTCAAGCTCCTCAATGCACGCGCCGAGGTCTCCAAGCAGATCGGTGCAGCCAAGCGTGCGCAGGGTGATGCGACGGTAGTGTTCCGCCCGGAGCGCGAAGCCCACGTGCTGCGTCGCTTGCAGGAAGCGAACGCGGGGCCGCTGCCAAACGTGGCGGTGAGCCGCATTTATCACGAGATCATGTCGGCGAGCTCGGCGCTGCAGCGTCCGATCCGCGTGGCCTACCTTGGCCCGGCCGGTACTTTCAGCGAACAGGCGGTGATCAAGCAATTCGGGCGCTCGGCAATCGCCGTCGCCTGCGCCAACTTTGACGAAGTGTTCCGGCGTACTGAAACTGGCGAGACCGATTTTTCCGTGGTGCCGGTGGAGAATTCCACTGAAGGCGCGATCTCGCGTGCGCTCGATTTATTGCTCACCACACCGCTCAAAATCTGTTCCGAAGTGGTCGTGCGGGTACAGCAGAACCTGATGCGCAAGCGTGAAGGAATGGACGGCATCACCAAGGTTTACTCACACGCGCAGTCACTCGCGCAAACGCAAGGCTGGCTCAACCGCAATCTGCCTGGCGTCGATCGCGTCACCGTTGAGTCCAACGCCGAAGCCGCACGCCTTGCCAGCCTTGACGAGGGCACCGCCGCCATCGCTGGCCTCAACGCCGCCGAAAATTACGGTCTCACCGTGCTCGCACCCAATATCGAAGACGACCCGACCAACCGCACGCGCTTCATCGTTGCCGGCCAGGTTGACGCGCAACGCAGCGGCCGCGACCGCACCTGGCTCGTGATGTCGGCGCCCAACAAGCCGGGCGCGGTGCATGCGCTGCTTACGCCCTTCGCCAAACATGGCGTGTCGATGACCAAACTCGAATCGCGTCCCGCGCGCATTGCCTCAATGCCCGGCACGTGGGAATACCTGTTTTATGTTGACATCGAAGGCCATCAGCAAGATACCGTGGTGGCCAAGGCGCTCGATGAATTGAAATCGATTGCGCCTTATCTGAAAATTTTTGGTTCGTTCCCGGTCGGCGACTATTGAAGCGCGTACCCGCCGCGCCCGCCTCCGTGCACAATCCTGATTGGTTTTGCTGCGCCGCCGGTTCGTGCGGTGCGCCCCGCGCAAGTCCCGCAACCTGATTTGATCCGCTCTCATGAACTACACCGACCTCGCCCCCGCCTACGTGCGCGCCATCGCCCCCTACCAGCCCGGCAAGCCGATCTCCGAAGTCGCGCGTGAGCTGGGCCTGGCCGAGAAGGACATCATCAAGCTCGCCTCCAACGAAAATCCGCTCGGCTGCGGCGAGAAGGCCAAGGCGGCGATGCGCCGCGCCATCGAAGAAGCGCACCTCTACCCCGACGGCAGCGGCTATGAACTCAAGGCCGCACTCGCCAAAAAGTGGGGTGTGACGATGGAGTCCATCGTCATCGGCAATGGCTCGAACGACTTGCTCGACTACGTCGCGATGGCTTATCTCGCGCCCGGCGTGTCGGCGGTGTACGCGCAGCATTGCTTCGCGGTCTACCCGATCACCGTGCTTGCGCGCGGCGCGACCGGCATCAAGGTGCCGGCAAAAAACTACGGCAACGACCTCGACGCCATGCGCGCCGCGATCAAGCACGACACACGCGTCCTCTTCCTCGCCAACCCCAACAATCCGACCGGTACCTTCACGCCTTACCCGGAGATCCACGCCTTCCTCAAAAAAGTGCCAGCCAACGTCGTCGTCGTGCTCGACGAGGCCTACAACGAATTCCTGCCGCATGAGTTGCGCGTCAACACGACCGAGTGGCTCAAGGAATTTCCCAATCTCGTGCTCACGCGCACCTTCTGCAAGATCTACGGCCTCGCCGGACTGCGCTGCGGCTACATGCTCGGTCATCCGCAGGTGTGCGACATGGTCAACCGTGTGCGGGCACCGTTCAATGTCAACTCGATTGCGCAAGCCGCCGCCCTCGCCGCGCTCGGTGATGACGAGTTCGTCACCCGCACTTATGACAACAATCGCGCCGGCATGGCGCAGTTGATCGAAGGCTGCAAGGCGCAGATGCTCGACTTCATCCCGTCCTACGGCAACTTCATCACCATCGACGTCGGCAATGGCCCGGCGGTGTTTAACGCGCTGCTCAAACGCGGCGTGATTGTGCGACCCATCGTCGGATATGAGTTGCCCAAGCACATTCGCGTCACCATCGGCCTGCCTGCGGAAAACGCGCGCTTCCTCGCGGCACTCAAGGAAGCCCTCGCCGAAGTCGCGCAGACTTCGATGAAGGACTGATTTTGATCGACCGCCTCGTCATCACCGGCGTCGGCTTGATCGGCGGCTCGTTCGCACTGGCGCTCAAGCATAAAGGGCTGGTCAAGCACGTCACCGGGGTAGGGCGCGGCCGCGCCAATCTCGAGCGTGCGCTGGAATTAGGGTTGATCGACGTCATCGCCGGTGACAAAGCTGCCGCAACGGCTGCGTACGCCAAGGCCGACTTCATCTTTGTTGCCACCCCTGTCGGCCAAATGGCGCGGGTGTTCGCCGCCATCGCACCGCAGCTCAAAGACGGCGCAGTCGTCACCGACGGCGGCAGCACCAAGAGCGACGTGGTCGCACTCGCCCGCGCGGCCTTTGGCGCACGCTTGGGTCAGTTCGTCCCCGCGCATCCCATCGCCGGTGCCGAGCTGACCGGGGCCGACGCTGCCAAAGCCAATCTTTACGAGGGCAAAAAACTCGTCATGGCACCCCTGCCAGAAACCGCTCCAGGAGCCATTCTCCGAGTGCAATCTGCCTGGGAGGCTTGCGGCGCAAGTGTTTCCACGATGTCTCCCGAACTGCACGACAAAACCTTCGCGGCAGTGAGCCACTTGCCGCACGTGCTTGCCTTCGCCCTGGTCGACGAAATCGCCCGCAAGCCGCACACCGATACGCTGTTCCAGTACGCCGCCAGCGGCTTTCGCGACTTCACCCGCATCGCCGGCTCGTCGCCCGAAATGTGGCGCGATATCTCGCTCGCCAACCGTACCGCACTGCTCACCGAGATCGACGAGTTCGCCGCCAGGCTGCAAGCTGTGCGCGCGATGATCGATGCGTCTGATGCAGCCGCGCTCGACGCGGTGTTCGCCAATGCGCGCAATGCGCGGCGCGCCTGGCTCGACTCGATTGAGAGCCAGGGCAAGGGCGACCAGTTGCCCATGCGTGACGCCTGAACCGGCATTGCGATAGCGCGGCCTGCGTCATGGAATTCCTCGACCTGCCACCCGTCACGCGCGCCAGCGGCACCATCAAGCTGCCCGGCTCGAAAAGCATTTCCAACCGCACGCTGTTGCTCGCCGCCTTAAGTGCGGGCGAGACCTGCATCAGCGATCTGCTCGACTCCGACGACACGCGTGTGATGCTCGCCGCACTCAAGGCGCTGGGTATTGCGCTCAAACAGGACGGCGGCGACTGGCTCGTCCATCCTGGTGCGGGTGGCACTGCCACAGGCGGCGTATTCCCGGTCAAGCAAGCCAATCTCTTCATGGGCAACGCCGGCACCGCGATTCGCCCGCTCACTGCCGCACTCGCCTTGAGCGGCGGCCATTACAAACTGTCCGGTGTGCCGCGCATGCACGAGCGGCCGATTGGTGATCTGGTCGATGGCTTGCGCGCGATCGGCGCGGATGTGCGTTACACCGGCAACGCCGGTTATCCGCCGCTGGAGATTCATCCCGCCCAGATCACCCTCACCGGCCCGGTACCGGTCAAGGGCAACGTGTCGAGCCAGTTCCTCACTGGGCTGTTGATGGCGCTGCCACTCACCAGCAAGGCGGCGACGATTGAAGTGGCGGGCGACTTGATCTCCAAGCCCTACATCGAGATCACGCTCAACCTGATGCAACGCTTCGGCATCACGGTGACGCGCGATGACTGGCGCGCGTTTCACATTCCCGCTTCGCGCTATGTGAGCCCTGGCGCGATTGCGGTCGAGGGCGATGCCTCGTCGGCCTCGTATTTCCTCGCGGCGGGCGCTTTGGGGACACAGGCGGGCGGGGGTGCGGCACCGCTGCGCGTCGAAGGCGTGGGCCGCGCCAGCATTCAGGGCGACGTGAAGTTCATCGACGCGCTCGAACGCATGGGTGCGAACATCGCTGCGGGCGACAACTGGATCGAGGTGCGCGGGGTGGCTCGCGGTGCGTCGAGCGGCACGGATGCGCACCCGGTAAGCGCCAAGCTGCGCGCCATCGACGCCGACTTCAATCACATCCCCGACGCCGCGATGACCATCGCCGTGCTCGCCCTGTTCGCCGACGGCCCGTCCACGCTGCGCAACATCGCTTCCTGGCGCGTCAAGGAAACGGACCGCATCGCCGCGATGGCCACCGAGTTGCGCAAGCTCGGCGCGCTGGTGGAAGAGGGCGCAGACTATTTGCGCATCACACCGCCCGCGCAATTGACATCCAACGCGGCCATCGACACCTACGACGATCACCGCATGGCGATGTGTTTTTCGCTCGCCGCATTTGGCGGTGTGCCGGTGCGCATCAATGACCCGGCCTGCGTCAACAAGACCTTTCCGGATTATTTCAGCGCGTTTGCCAGGCTGGTCTCGTGAGTGCTGCACTGGCCATGACGGTACCTGTGATCGCCATCGACGGCCCGTCCGCGTCCGGCAAAGGGACGGTCGCGCAGCGCGTGGCCGAAGCGCTTGAATTTTCTTATCTCGACAGCGGTGCGATTTACCGTGCTGCGGCCTTGGCAGCAACGCGCGCCGGGATTGACCTTGACGGTGCGCCGGATGCGCTTGCCGCGGTGGCCGGGGCAATGCCTCTGCGCTTTGCAGCCGGTCGTGTCTGGCTGGGTGAGGCCGATGTAAGCGACGCGATCCGCAGTGAAGAGTGTGGTGCCAACGCTTCGCGCATCGCGGCGATGCCATTGGTGCGCGCCGCGTTGCTGCAGCGCCAGCGTGACTTTCGCTTAGTCCCCGGACTGGTGGCCGACGGTCGCGACATGGCCTCGGTGGTGTTCCCCGAAGCGGTGCTCAAGGTGTTCTTGACGGCGGGGGTGGAG
>JANLTL010000720.1:0-3895 GCA_031362905.1 Burkholderiales bacterium
GTGGACAGTCTTGCAGCCACAAGCACCAGCGCGGCATGCGGTTGATGAATTCATCGGCACCAAGGAATGGTTTGATCCATGCCTTGGCTTCCGGCTCGATATTGAGCAGCTCGGTTTTCTCGGCATCGCCCATCAGCAGGTGGCCGCCATCGTTTGGCATTGAGCCGAATACGATGGGCGGCACTTCACAAATTGACACGCGCCGGTTAGCAAGAACCACATTGGGTGCATCGACAAGATACGGATTGATATTTTTGGTTTTGCTTTCGATTGCCGGGCCATCCACTTCCGGATAGTCAAACAGGCGGCGGCTTTTCAATTTATCCACGCGCGCGGCCAGACCGAAGCCGACGATGACGCAATGGACTGCTGCTTGCCCCGGCGCGTCGTTGCTCCAGCGGAAGGTGCGGTGCGCGAATTCGATGCGCATGCCTTCGCGCAGCATCCAGTCCCAAAGCACACCGACCTGCTCGCCCTGGCAGATGCTGTTGGTCGAGACAAAAGCGACCTTGATACGTTCGCGGGCTGCGCGGTCCTGCGACTCGGCGAGTTCAAAGATATCCGTTGCTGTTTTACGATAGGGAGGCGATGCCGGTTCTTCAAGCAGGTCGGATTGCTCTGCTTTTGAGAAGGCTGCAGATACGAACGCATTCTTGCGCTCATTTGCCTTTGCTGCGGCGTCGCCGCAGAGATATTGCGCTGCCTTGATGTACCACGCGGCGACATAGTCAAGCACTCCACCGCTCTGCACGGTCGTTGTCGCCAGGACTCTCTCAATGTCCTCTTTTTGCTTTGGCGTTTGATGCTGCTTGCCGATAAAGGGCGGGTTGCCGAGAATGAAATGCAGATTCATTGGCGGACAAAACTCGGCCCAATCCAGATCCAGTGCGTTACCCACGCGAATGTTGGCCGACTTTTCCAGAGGCAAGCGCGGTAGCCACGTGTCGAGCAAACGGCCTGCTTCAATATTCATTTGGTGGTCGGTCAGCCACATTGCCACTTGAGCCACGCGCGCGGGAAATTCCTCGATCTCGATACCGGAGAACTGATCTACATCAACGGTAATTGACTGGAACCGCTTGGCGATTCGCGCACCAAAAGCCTTGATCGCAGTTTCGAGCACGTCGAGTTCCAGCTTGCGCAGCTCGCGGTAAGTGATGACCAGAAAATTTCCGCAGCCGCAAGCCGGATCGAGAAAATGCAGGGAGCGCAGTTTTTTCTGAAACTCGAACAATTTGTTCTGGCTATGCCGCGCCACCTCAAACTCGGCGCGCAGTTCATCCAGGAACAGTGGCTCGATTAGCTTGAGAATGTTTTCTTCGCTGGTGTAGTGCGCGCCCAGCTCGCGCCGCAAATCCTTGTCGTCTTCAACTCCTTCGAGGTCGATCACCCGCTGAAACATGGAACCGAAAATTGCCGGCGAAATCTTGCTCCAGTCCGTGTTGCAGCAGTCGAGCAGGAGCTCACGCATGGTGGCGTTGAAACTAGGCGTGCGGATCTTTTCCTCAAACAGCCTGCCGTTGACGTAGGGGTAGTCCTTGAACCATCCCGGCACGGATTTCTGACGCTTCTCGAATTTGGTGTCGAGTTCGTCAAACAATTGATGGAGCGTTGGCCCGAGATCGCTTCCATCCGGGCGTGTGCCGCTTTCGATCAGATCGGCGAATTTGCCTGCTGGTTCAAACAACCCGGTACGGTCGGCAAACAGGCAAAACAGCAGCCGCACCAAAAGCAACTGCAGCCAATGCCCGCCATAACCGTCGCGCCGCAGCGCGTCATGCAGACGCGACAGCTGTTTGACCGCACGGTCATTGACCGGATCCTGCGCGCTGACACGGCTGGATTGCTGGCCGCGCAAAAAACCGAACAGCGAAACCTTGGCTGAAAGTTGTTTGAGCGTGAAGCGCTGCTCGGTACCTTCGTCGAGGTCCTTGAGCCAGAAATGCTGGAAATCGCAGGCGACGATGTAGCGCGGGTGCTCGCCGTCCTTGAGATTCACAAAATAGTCGAGTGCCTGCTCATGCGCGATTTCAAGATTCTCGCCTGTGCTCTTGTGCTCCACCAGCAATACGCCCGGCCAAAACAAGTCGATGAAGCCGGGGCTTTTCTTGTTGAGCTTTTTGACTTTGGCTTCATATGCGGCAACCCGGCGGCGTTCGATGCCGAATACGTCGAAGAAATCATTCCAAAAACTTTGCGCTTCGGCCCGCTCATTGCGCGTCTTCGCGTATTTGGCGCTGAATTGCGCGGCTCGCGTTTTAACTGTGTTCCAGTCGAGCGTCATGCGGAGGGTTTCGTATTTTGGCGGGAGGGCAATCGTTCGATTGTATCAATACTGGCCGTCCTTACAGGGTGAGAAACCGGTGCGATGATCGCCGGTGAGATTCAATCGTGTGACATTGGTACAGACTGGGTCGTATTGGAAAGGCACTTGAGCAGATCGAGAGTCGCCGCGTACATGCCGGGACGTTTGCTTTCACGCGGACCGGCAATGTTGAGTGTTTGAACCAGTTCAAGGCGCAGCCAGGTCAACACTTTCAGGGTGTGCGAACGGCTATCGTCCCCATCGAGTTGCAGCACCAGATGTGGCTTGTGAAAACGCTGTGCAAACTTGCGTGTCTCGAGGCTACCACCATCCAAATACCCCAGATTCACGATCAAAGTGCCGTCGCTGTCTTCGACATTTCTCCGGGTGCGCTGGCGATAGCCGGCACCGGCCAATTCGCGCAGTTGGTAGCGTGCGCTGATGGGGCCGTCCTCAGCCAGCCGTCCCTGTGGACACCAGCCGCCGTGCTCGATTTGATGGGCAATTGCCCAGTCAAGCGCCGCACGATCCGCGCCGGTTTGTCCCCCCGAGACGATTTTGCGCACCCTGCCGGCAAGGAAGGCAGTATTGGTGGCGAATGTGTTGGCAGTAGTCATGATGCGGACTGGGCAATCTGTGATTAGGCAGGCGTGGCGGCATGCGACAAGGTGTCCATGATTATCACTTTGGTGACTGCCCTTGCCGCTGGAACTGCATTGAGACTTTCACCAACCTGGTGGTGGCAAGCGCAAGTTGAAAGACGCCCTGGATGCCAGTGGCTACAATGCTGCCAATAACTGAACGTGTTTACCGCTTGCAAGAACGGAGTTCTTACGCGATGGCAGTTCCGACCACTCGCAATATCGACGACTCTGTGAGAGCAGATCAGCATCCGATTACCGCACAGAACGACTGCTTGATGCAAGAGGCGGCGTGTGGCATTCTCGCGCAGGCGTTGCGGGTTGCGCAAGAGCAGTTGCCATTTGGTCAACAGATGCGCCAGCAACTCGCCAGTCTTGGCGAGTTTGACATTCCACCGCGCAATCCAGTGCGAGCATCGTGGCGGGCAGGCCGAAGCAGGGCTACTACGTGACCATGGAGAGTGCGCAAATTGAGGTATGTGCCAGCGGTCGCGAGTTTCAGTTGGCCACGAGCAATGACTCCGATTTCGCAGGGGTTGCGAGCCAAGTGGCCATTAATCCTTGGAAGTATGTCGCCTGAAGTATGGCAAGCATTTCTGCGCCTTGCCTGATCCCGGTTGAAGAAGTCGAATTCACCGCCATCCGCGCCCAAGGCGCGGGTGGCCAGAACGTCAACAAGGTATCGAGCGCGATTCATCTGCGCTTCGATATTCATGCCTCGTCTCTGGGGCAAGATCACAAGGAACGCCTGCTCAAACTGCGCGACACGCGTATCACTGCTGATGGTGTCGTGGTGATCAAGGCGCAGACCTCGCGCAGGCAGGACAAAAACAAGGCCGAGGCGCTGCAACGGCTGAACGAACTTGTGCAGAGTGTGGCGCAGGCGCCGATCGTGCGCAAGGCCACCAAGCCTTCGCGCAGCGCCAAGCGCAAGCGGGTGGATGAGAAG
>JANLTL010000732.1:0-5516 GCA_031362905.1 Burkholderiales bacterium
GTGAGTGAAAAGTAGACGATGACCAGCGCATTGAGCGGGAACGACTTCGGAATCACGGTTGCATAACCAAAAATTCCGGCATCTCTCGACAGAAAGCGGTAAGCAATGGCGTCAACCGACGCGTAGGCAGCCCACAACAGAAAAGCCACGAACAGGAACAAACCGGCCGCCTCAACAGGCTTGGCGCCAAGGATGGGTAGGCGAAGCCCAAAGTCCTTGGGTTGAATGTGTGCCGGCCGCAAGACCAGGAACCAGACCAACACCGGTATGGCCACAAACTGCAAAGCGTCTGCCAGGTAGAACAACGCCTTGCTCAGTTGATATGCCGGTTCGAGATACAACTCGTTGAGCATCCCCAGGGCGAAGGAAGGAAGTATTGCGATCAGCAGGATGGAACGGCGGTCCAACCCGGATACGCGCTTCGGATCAACGACGCCAGCAGGCGCTTGAACAACACGATCCAATTCGGCGGCAGGCGGTGGGGGAACGCGGCGGAGTTCGGTGCTCGTCCCCGCCTCTGGCCGCGCCCAGGGACTGCGCACCACCTCCGCCGTCTGCCTGGTTGACGCGAACGGTTTTCGCTCCGTGCCCGACTTCGCACTCACGCCGGTATCGCGCGGGGCTTGCGAACCCGATGGGCGTTGCCAAGGACTGTGGTCAGGGGTGGCCACAGGCAATGCCAATCTGCGCATAGTTCCGGTACGCGAGGGCCCGAACGTCAGCGGGCAATGCGTCGAGACATTGCCAAAAACGTTTTGATGCCGTGTGTTTCAAAGTTCTCGCGGCGGGCCAGCACGATAGTCGGCAAGCGCCTCCGCAGCCAATCCGTCAAGCTTGCCGGAAGCGGCGTCTTGTTCGATTTTCTTGTCCCACGCGATAGCATCGAATTCAGCGAACCAGCGCCGGAATTCCGCGAGATCCGACGGAGGCAATGATTCCACTGCTTTCTCAATCGCTTTTACGTCTCCCATACTTTCACTCCAATTAGGAATGCAACGAGATGAAGTATGCAGCAATTCGATTCGCGGGTGCTATTTCGACTGCGCAGCGAGACAGGTCATCCACCCGCCCAGTCTGCGAAACGAGAACAAGGCGCGCTAATGCCGGGGTGCGCACGACGTCAACTAAGCGCGGAGCTCTGTGGCTTGAGCCGCGAACACTGAATCTGAAAGCACTGCGGCCTGTAAAGCCATGGTGGGAGCTACTGTCAGGCTGCAATGCCCCAAGAACCGCATGGAATGGACTTGAGCTCGGTGCGGCATCGCCAAAACCAAAGCACCGCCAGCGCACGCAACCTGTGACACGCACTGTCGGCCAGCATGGGCTGCGCCAGGGAATCTGTACGGAAGCGCTGATTCACCGCATGGCCCGCAATAGTTCCTGCAAACTCAGAACGCGGGGATCGGGAGATCGCCGGCCCAACGTGTTCACTTGGCGATAAGACCGCCGCGACTCGAAAGCCGTAATGTGCCTCGTCACTTCCGCCTCGTCCCACTTCCGACCAACGTAGGCGGCATCCGGCTCCACTGCAAAGACGGCGTAAATTTCCCCGGCAGCCGCGCCAGGGTATCCCGCATCTTTAAGGTCCTTGGCAGTAAACACCTTGTACCCGGGCTTCGTGAGTCGGAACAAGCCTTCGGCCACTTCGCCACGATGCGAGCGCAAGAGAACGTGGCGGGCTGACGCCATTTCAGGCGGGATATGCCATGACCCCGGCCGGTCGCCGAGCCGCACGTTGGCGATGCCCTTCCCCAGCGTCCATGCGAGCTGCGCCGGTGAGTTGTACCAAGCCACCACCACGGTAAGTCAGGATAGATGATCGGCATATACACCTATTGTGGGCTAACGTGCAAATTCAGAGGCTCTCGCAACGCCTCCGCTGGTCTCTGGCGTTGAACGTCTACGGCTCCTGAACGTCGAGATCCCGGCAGATTTTCCTCGCAAGAAAATCGTTTATCTCGCGATGGCGCGGGATCACAGTCGACTTCTGGGCGGCGCGATTGACAAATACGGAATGCCTACCACCCTCCCGAAGAAGAACACATCCAAACTGCCGCAAATGACGAAGCAGATCGTCGCGCTTCATGCCGCCGGCAGGAGCATTCTTTCGCGGATGACATCTTTTCCGAGAATCATCTCTTCGGCAAGCACACGGTTGGCCTCAAGCACCAGATCCACCGCCTCAGTGAGATTCGCCCGGACTTGTTCGAGCGTGGCGCCTTGCGTATTGGCACCTGGAAGCTCTTCCACGAAACCGATATAGCCTTCGGCAACTTTCTGGAACACGGCGGTGAGATGCATGGCGCTTCCTATACGTTGACCCTGAAACACCAGTATAGCCCGGACGATTATCGTGACGCACGGCGTCAGGTAGTGCATCACATTCGGGCAAGTGTCTGGCGCTGCCACCTTCACGACTCATCGCGAAAACCTCGCTACACTGGAGCTACACAAAAGGCCCACGAAGGAGACTTGCCATGCCGAATCTTTCCACGTCCGACGTACGCCGCGCATTCTTTGCCGTTGCTCTGGCAGCTCCGATGGCGTCAGTGTTCTTGCCTTCCCTGGCTCTCGGCCAGTCGCCTTATCCAAACCGCCCGGTCAAGTTGATCGCGCCGTTTCCGCCCGGCGGCACCAGCGATGTGCTGGCGCGCCTGCTGGCGCAAAAACTCTCCGAGGGACTGGGTCAATCGGTCACGGTGGAAAACCGCGGCGGGGCGAGCGGCAACATCGGCCACGAACTCGCTGCCAAGAGTGCACCGGACGGCTACACCCTGCTGCTCTCGAACAGCAGCACGGTGGTGACCAATCCGCACTTGTTCAGGAAGCTGCCGTTCGATCCGATCAATGATTTCACGCCGATCTCGATGGTGGCGTCTGCCGGGCAGGTGCTGGTGGTGCATCCTTCGGTGCCGGTGGCCACGCTAGCCGAATTGACCGCCTTGGCCAAGGCTAATCCGGGCAAGCTTAATTTCGGTTCGGGCGGCAAGGGGATTCAATCGCACATCAGCGGCGAGATCTACAAGAGCGCGGTCGGCATCGACATCGTGCACATTCCCTACAAGGGCACGATCCAGTCGGTCACTGACCTGGTGGCCGGGCAAATTCAGATGGTGTTTTCCGACATGGTGCCGGCGATGCCGCAGATCAAGGCGGGCAAGCTGCGCGCGATTGCGGTGACCAGTTTGCAGCGCTCGCCCGCGCTACCTGAGGTGCCGACCATGATCGAGGCCGGCATACCGGGTTATGAAGCCGGCGTGTGGTGGTCCTTCGTCGCGCCCAAGGGCACACCGGCCGATGCGGTCGCGCGCGTCAACGCTGAACTTGCCAAGGTGATGCTGCTTCCCGACGTGCGCGAAACCTACGCCAAGCTCGGCGTGACGACGCAGCACAGCGTGCCGGGCAAGGTGACGGAGACGATTCGCGCCGAGTCGCCGGTGATGGCGAAGATATTGAAGGCAGCCGGGGTGGAGGCCGAATAGCACCTGTCGGCCTGTTCCGGGATTTTGCCAGCGTCGCCGCAGGCACCCCTTCGTCACGACGCAAGCGCTGCTCAGTTCTGGCAGGCGTCCAGTGCGTTCATGACACCTTGGGCCGCGGAAGCACATTGCTGTCCCAGTCCGGCAAGCGGTTCGCGCTTGCCCGCCTTGGCCGCCATCTCGAGCTGCAGGCACGCCTCTTTCAACGCATGTGCGCCGATCATCGCAGAGGAGCCTTTGATCTTGTGGGCTGCGTTCTTGATGACGACAAGATCTGTGCCTTGCAGGGCACTCGAGAGCGCAGCGAGTTGCTGCCCAAGGTCTGTGCGTGCGATGCGCACCATGTCCATCAACTCGTCGTGATCGCCGTCGGTGGCTTCGCCGAGCAGCTGCAGGTCGATTGGAGAGGCGTCCATGCGTATCGATTGACTTGTTTCAACCCCGCGAACAGGATTCCTGTGCAGGGCTCACCTTGACTGGGGCGTGTGATCGAGTATTTGAAAGAATACTTCGTTGTCTTTCACCATGCCGAGCTCAAAGCGCGCGCGCTCCTCAATCGCTTCGAGACCGTTCTTCAGATCCTTGACTTCGGCTTCGAGGCCCGCGTTGCGGCGCTTCAAGCCATCGTTGGTTTTGGTTTGCGCATCAACCTGGCGCTCCAGTTCCATCGCGCGCATCCAGCCACCCTTGCCGAGCCAGAGCGGATATTGCAACAGCAACATCAGCCCTGCGAACAGGAAAGTGAGGGAACGGTTCATCGCGGGTGAGGGCGCAAGCCGTGCCTAGCGCAGGTTGTAAAACGCCGCGCGACCGGGGTAGCTCGCCACATCACCGAGGTCTTCTTCAATGCGCAGCAACTGGTTGTATTTGGCCACGCGGTCGCTGCGACTCATCGAGCCGGTCTTGATCTGCAAGGCATTGGTGCCGACCGCAATGTCGGCGATAGTGGCATCTTCGGTCTCGCCCGAGCGATGAGAAATGACCGAGGTGTAGCCGGCGCGCTTGGCGGTCTCGATCGCGGCGAAGGTTTCGGTGAGTGTGCCGATCTGGTTGACCTTGATCAGGATCGAATTGGCGATGCCTTTGGCAATGCCTTCACGCAAAATCTTGGGGTTGGTGACGAACAGGTCGTCGCCGACGATCTGCACTTTTTTGCCGAGTCTGTCGGTCAGTGTCTTCCAGCCGTCCCAGTCGTTCTCGGCCATGCCGTCTTCGATCGAGAGGATCGGGTATTTGTCACACCAGCTCGCCAGGTAGTCGGTGAACTGGCCGCTCGACAAGACGAGGCCGTCGCCTTCGAGGTGGTATTTGCCGTCGCGATAAAACTCGCTTGCGGCGCAGTCGAGGCCGAGCGCAATTTCGGTGCCCGGTTCAAACCCGGCCTTCTCGATGGCTTCGATGATCAGCTTGATCGCCGCTTCATGATTCTCTACATTGGGCGCGAAACCACCCTCATCGCCGACCGCCGTGGTCAGGCGGCGCTCTTGCAGGATTTTCTTGAGCGTATGGAACACCTGCGCGCCGTAGCGCACTGCCTCGCGAAAGGTCGGCGCGCCGACCGGGATGATCATGAACTCCTGCAGGTCAAGATTGTTGTCGGCATGCGCGCCGCCGTTGATCACGTTCATCATCGGCACCGGCAACTGCATTTGCCCCGAGCCGCCGAGATAACGATACAGGGGTAGCCCGGTTTCTTCGGCGGCGGCCTTGGCGTTAGCCATCGATACGGCGAGCATCGCGTTGGCGCCCAGGCGGCCTTTGTTCTCGGTGCCGTCGAGCTCGATCAAGGCCTTGTCGAGAAAGGCCTGCTCGTTGGCGTCGAGGCCGGCGACGGTTTCGGCAATTTCGGTGTTGATGTGCTCCACGGCTTTCAACACGCCCCGGCCCATGTAACGATCCTTGTCGCCGTCGCGCAATTCGATGGCTTCGCGCGAACCGGTCGAGGCGCCCGAGGGCACGGATGCGCGGCCCATCACGCCTGACTCCAGCAGGACGTCGCATTCGACAGTGGGGTTGCCGCGCGAGTCGATGATCTGG
>JANLTL010000018.1:0-2273 GCA_031362905.1 Burkholderiales bacterium
ACTCACGGCGGCGTTGGTCGAAGAGGTCGTTTTTCGTGGATTGACCTGGAACTTTTTTTCGAGCGCCGTGCCCACCGCCTGGCAGAAGCCCGCGTACATCATCATCACGTCGCTGCTTTTCGCGGTCATTCACTCCGAGCAAGGGGCTCATGGAATGATTGCCGCGTTTTCATTCGGGTTTGTCGCCGCTGCGTTGTATGCAAACCTGAAGAACTTGTGGCCATTGGTCTTTGGCCACTTCGTCTGCGATTTGATTTCTTTCTGGCCGAAATGACTGCTCGCCCTGCGCGCGCCCCACAACCTGACGTTGGCCAATCGCTGGCCGGGGAGGCGGCGGGCGGCGCTAGGGTTTTGATGATGCCGCACCGCGCTCAAGTCCATTCCATGCGGTTCCTGGGCCATCATTGCCTGACAGTGGCTCCTAGCTTGGCTCTGCGGCCGGAGACACCTCCGTGCCGGCATGACAGGAAGTCACGAATCCGATCGGGCAATCGGCGAGGCTTGAGTTATGCCGCAGAGACGCAAGGTCTTCTCCGTGAGGTTCTGCGCTGTTGGCTGAAATAATCGCCATATAAACATATGGCTGTTTGTATGCATTAATGCTATTCTTTGTCCATGGCAAAGGCGCGCTTTGATTGGGACCCCGACAAGGACGTAGAGAATCAGGGAAAGCACAGCGTCTCTTTCTCGCGTGCCCAACATGCGTTTGCGGACCCGCAGCGCGTAATTGCCAAGGACGAGACTCATAGCCAAGCCGAAGAGCGTTTCTATTGCTTTGGCGACGTTGATGGTGGTGTGCTCACGGTGCGATTCACTTACCGTGCTTCGGTTATTCGAATCATCGGCGCCGGTTATTGGCGCAAAGGAAAGGCGATCTATGAGCGCGAAAATAAAATACACCGATGAACCCCTTGGCAAGGTGCAGGTGGTTCCCGACTTCCTTCCGTCGCCCGCCGAATTGGCATTCCGTGAAGAAGGCGTGAAAGTCACGTTGGCTCTGAGCAAGAAGAGTATCGAATTTTTCAAGTCAGAGGCTTCAAAGCATCACACTCAGTACCAACGCATGATTCGCCGGCTTATCGACGCGTATGTTGATGCCCAATCCCCAAGCCGTGGTTCGAGTGGACCTCGCGCATGAAGGCAACGGGGCCACGACGCTTCCACGTTGGGGCCGCTGCGTGGCATTGTCCGCAAGCCTAGACTGAGCGTACGGCCCATCTCACACGCTAGCCGCCGCACACCCGCCAGCAAGGGAGGATAATCAAGGGGCATGTCCTCCCGTCCCGAATCTGCAGTTCCCGCCGAGTTGCCCTCGGCGCTGGCGCCCCTCCGATCACCGGTTTTCCGCATGTTGTGGGGCACCTGGCTGGTTGCCAACACCTGCATGTGGATGAACGATGTCGCCGCCGCCTGGCTGATGACATCGCTCACTACCGCGCCGATCTGGGTGGCGCTGGTGCATACCGCGTCGACCCTGCCGATGTTCCTGCTCGGGCTGCCGAGCGGCGCGCTGGCCGACATTTTTGACCGCCGCCGCTTTTTCATCATCACCCAGTTCTGGATCGCCGGAGTCGCCGTGTTGTTGTGCGTGGTGGTAGCTAGCGGCAGCATGACGCCGGCGCTGTTGCTGCTGCTGGTGTGCGCCAACGGCATCGGCCTGGCGATGCGCTTGCCGGTATTCGCCGCGATCCTGCCCGAGCTGGTGCCGCGCGCGCAGTTGCCGGCCGCGCTGGCCTTGAGTGGTGTTTCGATGAATGCGGCGCGCATCATCGGCCCGCTGGTCGCCGGTGCGCTGATCGCCAGCGCCGGCAGCCTGTGGGTGTTTGTGCTCAACGCGGTGCTGTCGGTGCTGACCGGCCTGGTGATCATGCGCTGGCGGCGCGAGCATGTCGAGAGCCCGCTCGGCCGCGAGCCGTTTTTCTCGGCGATGCGCGTCGGCCTGCAGTTTGTGCGCCAGTCGCTGCGCCTGCGCGCGGTGATGTTGCGCATCTTCCTGTCGTTTTTCCACGCCAGCGCGCCGCTGGCGCTGCTGCCGCTGGTGGCGCGCGGCCTCGAAGGCGGCGCCGCCGGCACCTTCACCCTGCTGCTCGCGTCGATGGGCGTGGGCGCGATCTTCGCGGCGCTGTTCCTGCCGCGGGTGCGCCAGGCGATGGGCCGTGATGCGCTGGTGCTGCTTTGCGCCGGTGTGCAGGGCACCACCACCGCAGTCCTGGCGTTTGCGCCCAATGCCTATGTGGCGGTGCCGGCGATTTTTGTCGCCGGCATGGCGTGCG
>JANLTL010000020.1:0-4648 GCA_031362905.1 Burkholderiales bacterium
GCCACATCGATCCGGGCGATCCAATATCCTTTTGCCACAGCACTCCCCTTCACCCCTGTTTGATCAAGCGCAAACATTATCACGCAGCCAGATCTCCACGCTGCGTCTCGAGCCGTCTCCCGGACACACACAGTCCGGCGCTATCTTATAGAATCAAGAAAACCAACGAGAGCCCGACATCGTTTTGTCGATTTCAAATCAACCGTGATTGTCCGCGATCCACATGGAATACGAAAACCGCGTCGTGATTCTTCTCAACTTTCTCGGTTTCAGAGAGTTGATCGAAGTCACCACCGCCTTTCCGAGTTTGATCGAACGAATCGCCTTGGCGATAGACCGGATCAAGGAATTGGGAAACGGCATGGAGATTCACCAGTCCATGCAAATGACGCAGATCTCAAATTCAGTGGTCGTGTCTTTTGTGGTCCCTGAGCGGTCTGCTGTTCCCTGGTTGCTGGACGGCATTGGTTTCTGTGTCGTGGATCTGGTGCAACAAGGCTATTTGCTCCGTGGCGCGGTATCCGAGGGCATGCTGTTGCATACCGGGCATCAACTGTTCGGGCCGGCGATGGCGCGCGTTCATGAGCTTGAAAGCACCATTGCCGTGCATCCGCGCATCCTTGTCGATAGCGTGGTTCTCGACCCGGCTGGCGAAAATCCGGAGATTCAACGCAATGGCACCTTCCAGAGCGGGCACGCCGAATCGTTTGTGTCGGTCGATGGCGATGGCTGGCAGTACATTGATTACACTTCCTGGGACGCAGTGGTCAGCACGATTGGTGTCGACGAAGCGGCATACCCTGACTATTTGCACCGCCTGTCGCAACTTGTCCAGAAAATGCTTGTGACCCAGGATATGCGAGTCAGGGAGAAGGGCTTGTGGTTGCATGCGCATTACCTTCGGGCGCTCCAGTACATCGCGCAACTACCGGAAGAAAGCGAATGGGAATTGCGAAATCCTGATGCCTACAACACTTATCTCAGCCTGCCTCAATTCGAGGCAGAAGCACTCGAAGCCGAGGAGGCCATCGCGATTGCGATGTCGGCCGACGAGAGTCCCGATTTTGCTTTGTAGGCAACCGGAGGCACCATGCGAGGCTGGCTAGCGGCCCTCGGCGCCATCGCGCTCGTCACCCCTTGCGCCGATGTGGCGGCCCAGGATGTCTGGCCGACCAAAGCGGTCAAATTGATTGTCCCTTCCTCGCCCGGCGGTGGCACCGATGCCTATGCACGCATCATCGCGCAGGCATTGTCAGAGGCAACACAGCAGCAGTTCGTGATTGACAACCGCCCCGGCGCAAGTGGTGGCATCGGCGCACAGGCGGTAGCGAAATCGGCCCCGGATGGCACGACCTTCCTGCTGTCGGCCAATGCCTCGATCGCCATCAATCCGGCGCTTTACAAGAATCTGCCCTTCGACGCCGAAAAGGATTTTATGCCGGTCACGCGTGGTGTGATGGCGCCGATGGTGGTGGTCGCCCACCCCGAAGCCGGTTATCGCACCTTCGCCGATCTCGCAGACGCCGGCAAACGCAGCCCCAACACCATTCCCTATGCATCAGCCGGCGGCGGCTCGCCCCCCTACCTTGGCGTGCGCATGATCGAGGAAGCCACAGGCGCAAGATTTGTCCATGTACCCTACAAGGGCGTGGGGCCGGCGTATGTCGACTTGCTGGCTGGACGCATCAAATTCATGTTCACCGATCTGGCTACCGTCCATCCACATCTCAAAGCGGGCAAGGTGGTGGCGCTCGCGCTCAATCAGCGCACGCCCTTGCTGGCCGGTGTGCCGTCGATCGCCGAGGCCGGCTGGCCGCAGGTGGAGATCTGGACCTCGTTCAGCGTGCTGGCCCCCGCCGGCACGAACAGCGCAGTGGTGAGCCGCCTCAACACCCTGATCGCCACGGCCATGAAGAGCCCGATGGTGGCCGGCAAGCTCGAGGCGCAGGCCTTGGTGCCGGTATTCGACACGCCGGCGGAGTTTGCCGCCGCGCTCAAAAAGGAACGCGAACACTGGAGCGTCTTCATCAAGCGCAACAACATCACGCCGGATTAGGCTGCCCGCGCACAGATCACCAAAAGCGTTGGTGGAAGCGGGTCACAGGCCGATTTACTTCTTGGGGAGGTTGACTTGAGCGCGTTGGCACGCCACGTAGCAGGTCAAACGGGTTTGTCGCCCGCCACCGTGACGCGGTTGCCGCTGCGCGTGTGCGGCCAGTAGTCCCACATGGCGCGGTGCTGGGCGCAGCGGTTGTCCCAAAAGGCGATTGAATTTTCGCGCCACCTGAAGCGACAGTGGAAGATCGGGTTCTCGATGTGCTCGAACAGATAGCGCAGGATGCCGTCGCTTTCGTCGCGCGGAATGCCGTTGATGTGGCGCGTGAACCCGCGGTTGACATACAGGGCCCGACGCCCGGTGACCGGATGGGTGCGCGCAATCGGGTGATTGGCGTGGGGATACTCGGGCTTGTCGATCACGCCGAAATTGGCGTAGGTGCCGCGATACACGTGCTCGCTGTCATGAAACGCAGTCAGGCCATCGAGATAGGCCTTCATCCGCTCTGACAGCGCCTCGTAGGCGGCGTACATGCTGGCAAACAGGGTGTCGCCGCCCTTCGGCGGGCAGGTCCGAATGTAAAGAATGCTGCCCAGCGGCGGCACGGGCTCGCAACTCACGTCGGTGTGCCAGCCCTCGCCGTTGGCCCGTGGCGAATCCTTGTCGGCATGAATGATCATCATCTCGGGCATGCCCTTCTCGGAGGGCGCTGCCGGATGCACATGCAAATCGCCGAACAGGCGGCCGAAGGCCAGATGCTGTTCCTTGCTGATGTGCTGGTCGCGAAAAAAGATCACCAGGTTTTCGGCCAGGGCACGCTGTACTTCATCCAGCTGTACGGCGCCGAGCGGCCGCGACAGGTCGATGCCGTCGATCTCGGCGCCAATGATTGGCGTGAGTTTGTCGACCTTGATGGTGTTGTAGGGTGCACTTTCGTCCGCCGCGTGGCGGTAGCGCGGGCCTTTGTTGCCGGCGACTGGGGCAGATTGCATGGCGTGGTTCAATCCAGTTTCAGTTTTGCACTGCGGATGATTTTGCCCCAGCGCTCGAGTTCGCTGCGCGTAAACGCCGCAAACTCGTCCGGTGTGCTCGTGACCGGGCGCCCGCCAAGACCCTCGAAACGCGCCAGCAACTGCGCATCGTTGCAGGCGGCAATGATGTCGCGGCTGATGCGTGCGACCAGTTCGCGCGGCGTCCCCTTGGGGGCATAGAAGCCGGTCCACGTGGTGATCAGGAAATCGGGCAGCCCTACTTCGGCGGCACTGGGCACCTGCGGCAGTTTCGGGTCGCGCTGCGGTGTTGTCACCACCAGGCCGCGCAACTTGCCGCCGTCAATCTGCAAACGCCCATTGGTGGTGTCAATGGTCATGAAGGTAAGGCGGCCCGAAATCAGGTCGGGAAACGCCTGCGGATTGCTCTTGTAACCAATGTGTGCCGCCTCGACGCCCGCGAGCTGACGGTAGAGCTCCGATGCAATGCGCGCCGGCAGGGAGCCGGCGCCAAAGTTGTGGCGCCCTGGCTCGGCTTTAAGCAGCGCAGTCAGGTCACCCAGCGTCTTCAGGGGCGAGTCGGTCGGTACCAGCACCACAAACGGCAATCGGCCGAACTGCGATATCGCTTCAAAGTCGTTGAGCGGGTGGTAGGGCAACTTGTCATACAGCCAGGGGTTGACCGAGTGGGTCATGGCCGACGTCAGGAGCAAGGTCAGGCCATCGGGCCGCGCACGCGCCACCGCCTCGGCGCCCGGCAGTCCATTGCCGCCACCCTTGTTCTCGACCGTCACCGGCTGCCCCCACAATTGCGTGAGCTTCTCGGCCACCAGACGCCCGGTGATGTCAGTCGCAGCGCCAGCCGGAAACGGCACCACGATGTTGACCCGCCCCGGGGGCCAGGACTGGCCGTAGGCAGATAAGGCCGGATTGACGGTGAGGGCAGCCCCCACAGCCGAACCCAAAATATTACGGCGACTGATCATGACAAGACGCCCCTCCATTTGCAACCGTCCACTGGACGTACTGCACGATGCCCTGCAACATCAGCCGCTGGAACCCCGGCCACGCGACGTTCAACTGGTGCGGTGAAACCACAGGAGCGAAAGCGCGGCGGCACCCGCCAACAGCAGGGCAGCGAGCGCAGTGAGCAAGCCACTGACCTCGGTTTCACCACGCTCGAGCTTGAACTGCGAGTTCAGCTTTTCGTATACCTTCTTCAGATCGTCACCGTTGCCGGCGTGAAAATACTCTGCGCCGGTGATTTGCGCGACGCCTTTGAGGGTTTCTTCATCGAGGCGTGCGAAAAAGGAAAAACCTTCGAAGCCGGGAATCTCGGCGCCACCCTTGGTGCCAAAGCCCACGGTATAGACGCGCACGCCACGATCGGCCGCCAGCTGCGCCACCTTGAGCGGGTCAGGACCGCTGGTACGGCGGCCATCGCTGAGCAACACGATCGCGCCGCCGGCATAGGAACCAGGGGGTACCACCACAGCGGGTTTCTTCTCTTCTTGTTTCGCCTTGCGGGTGCGGTCCAGCGATGAGGCTTCACCCGCCTGCCGGGTAAAACCGCGGTCGAATACACCCGACTCGACGTCTATAC
>JANLTL010000089.1:0-2008 GCA_031362905.1 Burkholderiales bacterium
CGGAAACCGTTGGTACACAAGGCTTTGCGCCGAACGGGGTCAGGTACCACTGGAAACATTTCAGAACTTGATGTGCCAGTACAACGCCCCGGCGATCCATCCACCGTTCAACCATGCAGCCAGATTGGCAGGGGGATTCACGGCAGCTGAATTAAGCTGGCTTGAGGGCAGGGTGGAATCGCGCAGGGCGGACTCGGGCAGGGCGGAATCGTAAAGCGGTAATGCGCGTTGACCCAAGTTGCCGGTGCTCCCGGCTTCTGGTGCCGGACCGGGCCATTTGGCGAGACGCTACACTTCATTTGCCGGGGAGCACCATGTGGGACTCAGGCAATTATTCGAAAGCTGGACATGCATGATTTGATCATCCGCAGTGGCACCGTGATTGACGGCACCAATTCGCCACGCCGCCGGGCCGACGTTGGTATCACGGCCGGCAAAGTGGCAGAAATTGGCAGCATCAGCGCCAGCGGCCGCGAGGAAGTGGATGCGCAGGGGCGCATCGTGGCCCCGGGTTTCATCGATGCCCACACCCATGATGACCTCGCGGTGCTGGCCAGGCCAGACATGACGCCCAAGATTTCGCAGGGTGTGACCACCTGCGTGTGCGGCAATTGTGGGGTGAGTGCGGCACCGATTCCCGATGGCACGCTGCCGGAGCCGCTCAACCTGGTGGCGCTGGCAAACCTGCCGCGCTTTCGTCACACGCGTGATTACCTGGACGCACTGCGCAGCCAGGCGTTGGCAGTCAACGTCGTACCGCTGCTCGGGCATTCGGCTTTGCGTGCCAGTGTGATGGACGACGTGTTTCGCCCGGCCAAATCCGCCGAGGTGGAAGCCATGCGGGCGTTGGCGGAAGACGCCCTGCGCCAGGGCTTCCACGGCATTTCTACCGGCACGTTTTACGCCTCGGCAGCGCAGGCTTCCACCGAAGAGATCATCAGCGTGTGCGCGCCGCTCAAAACACTGGGCGGCGTATTCACCACGCACATGCGTGATGAGAGCGACGATGTGCTGCGCTCGATCGAGGAGACCGCCACCATTGGCCGCGCGCTGGGCGTCAAGGCAATCATTTCGCACCACAAGGTGGCCGGCATGCGCAATCATGGCCGCTCGGTCGAGACCCTGAAGCGCATCGCCGCCCTGCAAACGCAGCAGGCGATTGGCCTGGACTGCTATCCGTATTCGGCTTCTTCCACGGTGCTGCGGCCAGACCGCGTCAAGATCGCCGAGAAAACCGTGATCACCGTCTGCAAGCCGCATCCGGAATTTGCCGGCCGCGAAGTGGGCGAGCTGGCGCGCGAACTGGGCAAGACCATCGACGATACCTGCGCCATGCTGCAGCCGGCCGGCGCCACCTACTTCATGATGCACGAGGCGGATGTCGAACGCATTCTGCAGTACCCGGACACGATGATCGGTTCGGACGGCCTTCCGATGCAGGAGAAACCCCATCCACGCGAGTGGGGCACCTTCCCGCGCGTGCTGGGGTACTACTGCCGCCAGCGCGGTCTGTTCTCTCTGGAAACCGCCGTGTACAAGATGACGGGCCTGGTGGCGCGCGAGTTCAGGCTGCATGATCGTGGCACGCTGGCGGTTGGCAAAGCCGGCGACATCACGATCTTTGATGCCGATACCGTGATCGACAACGCGACCTTCGACGCCCCCACGCGCCCCGGCACCGGGATTGAATGCGTGATCGTCAACGGCAAAGTGACATGGCGCGATGGCAAGCATCATGCCCGGGCCGGACAATTGTTACCCAGAGGAGTTTGACCATGTTTCATCAAGCCATTCGTCTGATCACCCTGTGCCTGGCATGCTGCTTCGTTTCCGGCGCGGCATGGAGCCAGTATCCGGACAAGCCGATCCGCTTTATCGTGCCCTACGCACCCGGCAGCTCGCCCGATGACATCTGCCGGCTGATCGGGGCCGAGCTTTCGAAGCTGATGGGCCGCCAGTTCGTCATCGACAACAAGCCGGGTGCTTCGGCCATGATCGGCACCGAGCT
>JANLTL010000114.1:0-14019 GCA_031362905.1 Burkholderiales bacterium
CGATTCGATTCGACGCAGCGCGCCGATTGCACCAAGTATTCATATGGCCGTGCCCCCATCCTCATCCGCCGGCGGCACAAACATCAGCGCCACGTGGATCAAGCCGGTCACGAGAATCATCACCAGCAAAAAGTAGGCGACCGGGGTGAGGCTGATGTGCAGCACGCTGGTGGTATCACCGGCTTCCTGTACGCGCGTCACCCGCTTCGAATAGAACATCCACGCCATGCCGAACATCGTGACCGCACACAGCGCATTGGCAAACGCATCGAGGCCACGCCGCACCGCGCGCGACATGAACCCTTCCAGGGTGTCAATCACAATGTGCTGGCGCGCCTCGGTGACCAGCGGCAGGCCGGCAAAGATGATCATGGCCAGCAGGATCTCGGCCATCTCCACCCCGCCACGGATCGGGAAATCGAGTTTGCGTCCGATCACGTCAACCGTCGTGAGCAGCATGAGCACGAACAGGATCACCGCGCCCGAGACGCCCAGAATCCGGTTCAGCCAGAAATCAATCTGCTTCATGTCACCCCGCCCGCCACGGCACCAGCGCCGGCGCCATAGTGCGGCAGTCCCTGGCGCTTGCGTTCGATCTTGCGCACCCACGCATCGAACGTCAGCTGCATGATACGGTCTGTCCGCAAAAAGTCGCGCGCACGTGCGGCTTCAGTGGCCTCGACCGGCTTGACGCCGCCGACTGCCGCGGCATCGAGTTGCAAACGCGCCATGCGTTCCATGAATACGCCGAGGAACAGGGCCTCGGCCACCGAACGGCCGGCCGTGAGCATGCCGTGATGCGCGAGCAGGATCGCGTGCTTGCCGCCCAGTGCGCCGGCGATGATTTCACCTTCGCGGTCGGCCGTCGGCAACCCGGGCCAGGCCGGCAAAAATGCCATGTCTTCAAACAGCGGCGTCGCATCCATGTGGCCGACAATTAGCGGCGCTTCGGCGGCGGCGAGAGCAGAGCAGGCCGGCGGATGCGTATGCATGATCGCGTTGACATCGGCGCGCGCGCGGTAAATCCACAGATGAAAACGCGTCGCCGGGTTCGGCTCACGAATGCGAATTTTCTCGGTACCAGTGCCCGAGACAAAACCATCGCCTTCGAGCACGTTGAGCGCATCGTCAATCAACAGCCACGACGCTTCCGTTGCTTCGAAAAATGCGAGACCGAGTGGCAAGGTCCAGAATGTGCCGGCCCTTGGCCCGCGCGCGGTCAGTTGCCCCGCCAACCCCGATTCGTGGCCCTCATCCGACAATACCCAAGCGGCGCGGGTGAGTGGCCCGCGCGGGTCTTGATACGCCATTGAATCTGGGAAGGGAACGAGACGAGCCGCGTAAGCAGGCAAGCGAGGCGGGCGGCGGGCCTATGCCCGTTCCGCCCTGACGACGCTTATTTGCCCTGCGCCACCTTGACCAGCTCGGCGCGGAACTCCGACAAGGCCTTGTCGCCATCGATGCCCTTGGCCTTGGCGGACTTGATCCATTCCTGCACCAGCGGCTCAGTGCGCTTGCGCACGTCGGCCACGAACGCCGGGCTGGCATCCTGAATCGTCGCGCCTGCGGCCTTGAGTGCCTCCCAGCCTTCACGGTCAGCGTTATCCCAAGCCTTGCCGGCCAGGCGCGCAAGCGACTCGCCGGAAATCGAGGTGATGGCGTCTTGATCCTGCTTCGACAACTTGTCCCACTTGTCCTGGTTCATGAAAAAACCGAACGAGGACGAATAGAAGCCACCGGGAAACACGGTCGCATACTTGATGACCTTGTCGAGCTTGAACGACCTGATCGACTCTGACGGGAAAAAGGTCGCGTCGGCCACGCCACTGGACAGCAACTCAAACGACTCCGGCGCCGGTTTGACGAAGGGCGATGCGCCGAGAATTTTGGCTGCCTGCTCCGAGATGCCGCCGCCCGAGCGCACCTTCATGCCGGCCAGATCGGCGACGCTGTTGACCGGCTTCTTAGCCATGAACATCTGGCCGGGGCCGTGGGTGAACACGCCCAACAGCTTCAGGCCCTTGTATTCGCCGGCTGCATGCAGATACTTCCAGTGAACGCGCGAATAGGCCACCGAGTTGATTTCCGCAGTGGCGCCCGCACCCGGCAACTCCGCCAGCAGCGGCAAGGGATGGCGCGCCGGCGTATAGCTCGCCGTCACGTAGGAGACATCGACCAGTCCATCGCGCACGGCGTCAAAGGTACCGGGCGCCGAGATGGGATGCTTGGGCAGCATCTGCATTTTGACGCGGCCATTGGTGACGCGCTCGACATCCTTGCCCCACGCACCAAGCACATCGCGCGTGAGCGCGTGGGAGGGTGGCACCCAGCTTGACATGGTGAGGGTGGTTTGCGCGTGGGCCGGGCCATTGGCAAAGCCGAGCGTCAGCGCGAAGGCGGCGAGCAGTTTGAGTTTCATGGTTTATCTCCTGTTGAACAAGGTCTGAATTCGGATTCAATTCGATTGCCGGCTATGCAGCCAGCTTATTGCAAAATTATAGCGGTTAAGGTCTGCGGCAATCGGATTCGCGTACTTTCCTGCACTTCGTTTTCAACACGTCAATTGACCACGTACACGTCGTAAATCACCCGGTCTTTGGTGCGCATGCCCGAGCCCACCATGATCAGCGAATTGAGCCAGGCATAGCGCGCATCACCAGTCTCGATCAGCGGCGTCATGCGGAAATAGTATTGCGCCGGGTCCACCACTTCGCCGGAGAACAGGCGCGCGATCACCTCGGGTGAGCCGTGGCGAAAGCCGAAGTTGCGTACGTACAGCAGCGCACCATCGTCGGTTTGCATGGTGAAGCGCGCTTCGAGTTGGGCCACGCCGTCAGAGCGGATCACCTGCCAGTCGGCGCCACCCTGCAACACCTTGCCCTTGAGGCGCGCCCCGTTGAAGTCACCACCGGTGATATTGATGATGCGGCGCTCGCCCGAGGCTTGTGGCGTCGGGCCGAACAGTTGCGGTTTGTCCACCGCAATCGAGGCGCGATACAGCAAGTCGAGTCTGGGGACTACGGGATCAAAAACAGCACTGGGGCTCACGCTGCCGTCTCGCTATTCTTTGGGCACGGCATAGGGTCCGAAAGGCTTGCGCGCGGCGTCGATGCATGCTTCGAGTAAAGTCTCTTCGCCCAATTGATTGGCGAGCAGCAACACCAGGCGGGCGTTGAGTTGCGCACTTTGTTCATCGGTCAGCCCTTGATGTGCCGCGATCAGGCGCTCGTAGAACGCGTCGTGGTCGGTGAAATTGAGCGTGGTCTTCATGCCTTCCCCTCCAGCGCACGGCGCAATGCGGCCTTGACCTTGGCCGCGTTGGGTTGCTCGATGCGCGCAGCCAGATGCATGTCTGGCCGCAACAGGCAGAACACCGGCTTGCCGGCTTGCAGCCCAAGCGCGCGTGCCAGCTTGCCGGCGTGGTCGCGCACGGTCGACAGGCCGGTCTTGCCGGTATCGACCTCGAGCATGCGCAACAGCGGCGCACTGCGATTGGCCAGCAGGATGATTTCACGCGACAAGGTGGCTGGAGAACCGTTCCAGAAGCCGACGTACGCGGCATTGCCCCGGAAAAGGTCTACCAGAGCCATTCGCAGGCCGGTGGGGCCGGTGAATTCGACATTCTGCACCGCTTCGCCAACATCGACGCCATGCATCTTGTGCTTTTGCGCCTTCGACGACGGCGGCTTGCCGTAGATGTAGGAATTCGACAGTCGCCCGGTGTTGCACAGATTGCGCGCGAACGGATATTCCTTGGCAAGGCTGATCGCGGCGTCGCGCAGGATTTTCTCCGCGGGTGATTCGGGCTGCAGGTAGCGCGCGGTGCGGCGCGTGGTCATGATGTTGAATTGGGCGGCCGGGCGGCGCTCGCTGTGATAGGTGTCGAGTAGCGATTCCGGGGCCTGCCCGGCGAGCACCAGGGCAAATTTCCAACCCAGGTTTTCGGCGTCCTGGATGCCGCTGTTGCCGCCGCGCGCGCCGAATGGGCTCATCGCATGCGCGCTGTCGCCGAGAAAAAGCGTGCGGCCCTTGCGAAAAGTCTCGATCAGCTGCGCACGATAAGAATAGGGTCCGACCCACACCAGCTCAAACTCGACGTCATTGCCCAACTGACGGCGGATGCGCTCTGCCGCCACGTCATGGCGGCTGACGTACTCGAGGTCGGTGTCCGGCCCCATCTGAAAATCCATGCGCCACACGTCGTCGGCCATCAGGTGCTGCCAGACCGCGCGGTTGTCGTTGAACGGCGCTTCGACCCAGGTCCAGCGCTCGATGGGCAACTTTTCCTTGAAACGTACATCCGAGATGCACCAGCAGTCAATGCCGCGCGCCTGGTGCATGCCGATCTTGAGGCTGTCACGCACCAGGCTGTTGACGCCGGAGCAGTCGCACACCCACGCGGCTTCGAGCGAGTAGGAGCCGGCCGGCGTGTCCACTTCGATCACCGCATGGTCGTCATGCTGGGCAAATCCGGTGACCTTGTTTTGCCAGCGCAAATCGGTGCGGCCCAGTTCGACAATGCGATCCACCATGAACCACTCAAGGTAGAACTGTTGCAGGTTGATGAAGGGCGGTTGCTTCGAATCACTCGCCGCGCCGGCGTCAAACTCGTAGACCACGTCATGGCCCGCCAGGGTTTTGCCGACCGACCAGATTGCGCCCTTGGCGCGGATGCGCTCATAGATGCCGAAGCGATCCATGATCTCCAGCGTCTTTTGTGCGTAGACAATGCCGCGCGACGACGCGCCGCGCACGCCGATGGTGTTGTCGTCATCGAGCACCACAGCGCGCACGCCGCGCTCGGCCAGATCACAGGCCAGTGCGAGGCCGGCCAGACCGCCGCCAATGATGACCAGTGGATAGCGCTGGCGCTGCGCACCGCTGTTGCCAACCTTGCCGCCATTGCCAACCTCGCCGCCGACCGCTGTGCCCAGCAACTCCGGTGGCGTCACAAACTCGAATTCAGGCAGCGTGTAGCCGCCGGTTTGCACGGGAGTCTGCGTCATGCGTGGGGTGCGAAAGGTGCGAAAGGTGCGAGAGGTGCGCGAGATGCGAGAGGTGGCTGCTGCCAGGCCTTGACCCCGGTCAGATCAGCATTTCGTACGACGTGATGCCCGCGCGCCGCACCATGGCATCGAACACTTTCGGCTGCACGTTGCCAGCCGGGTCGACCGAGCGATGCTGCTTGAGCAGGCTCGATGCGATCGCATCGGGAGTCAGTGCGCGATTCGGCCCGGGTATCGCGGCGGCCGCCATCTGGATTTCGCAGGCGCGATTGAGCGTCCACATGGTGAAGAAGGCATCCGGCACGGTCTCTTCACAGGCGAGCAAACCGTGATTGCGCAAAATCAGGCAGTGCTTGTTGCCCAGGCTCGCGACCAGGCGCTCTTGCTCATCGGTGCGGGTGGTGACGCCCTCATAGTCGTGATAGGCGACATCCCCGGCGATCATGGCGCTGTAAAAACTATCGGTGCCAAGGCCGGCCTCCTTGCACGCCACTGCCATGCCGGCAGTCGAATGAATGTGCATGATGCAGTGGGCGTCGGCTCGTGCACTGTGGATCGCGCTGTGAATCACGAAGCCGGCTCGGTTGACGGTCCAGGGGGTGTCATGCACTGGCACGCCATCGAGGCCCACCTTGATCAGGTTGGTGGCGGTCACTTCGGAGTAGTGCAGCCCGAACGGGTTGATCAGGTAGTGACGCGGGCCGGTATCCCCTTGTTTTCCTTCCGTGGGCACACGCGCCGTAATGTGATTGAAGATGAGCTCGGTCCAACCGAGGAAGCTGAACACCCGATAACAGGCGGCCAGCTCGAGACGCGCCTTCCATTCGGCTTCGGACATTCCTGCGGGACGGGCCTTGAGGGCATTGGTGGTCATGTCCATGAATTACTCCTTCAAAAGTTGAACTGCGCGAAGACCGTTGACTGGTGCGGCTCTCGGATGATTCACCCGGCAACGGGCGCAGTGGCAGGGCTGACCACATTGCGCGCCAATTCCGCAATCATGCCATGCAGTGCGTCCGACAGCGGCGTGGCAATGTCCACCTTGCGTGCGAGTTCGAGAAACGCACCAATGATGGCATCGACTTCCATCTGGCGGCCGAGCTCCAGATCCTGATGCATCGAGATCTTGACCGCGCCGATCGACTTGGCAATTTCGAGACGCCGGTCAATCGTCACCAGTTGGCGAATGCCGTAGGCATTGGCCACCAGGGTCATCTCTTCCATCATGGCGCGCAAGAAGGTGATCAGTGCCGGGTTGGCGCAGATCTGGTCCATGCGCGCGCGCGTCAGTGCCGCCACCGGATTGAACGAGCCATTGCCGATCAGCTTCATCCACAGGTCATCGCGGATCCTCTCGCTCACCTGCGGCTCCAGCCCGGCCTTGAGCATCGCTGCGGCCAGCGCGTTGAGGCGGCGCGACAGGCTGCCGTCGGGCTCGCCGATGACAAACAGTTTTTGCCCGTTCCAGGTGATCTCCCCCGGCGCCGTCACTTCCCCTGCGGCATGGACCACGCAGCCAATGAGGTGATGCGGATCGATCGCGCGCAACATCGTTCCATCGGGATCGAGCGTGCGTACCGGTTCGCCGTCATGGCGCCCGCCCTCGCGAAAAAAATACCACCACGGCACGCCATTGATGGCCGGCACCACCACGCTTTCTGGTTCGATCAAAGGTGCGAGGCGCGGCAGCATCGCGGGGATCTGGTGCCCTTTGAACGCGATGAAGATGAGCTCCTGCTGCCCCGCTTGCGCGGCGAGCGCGGCAGGATCTTCATGCGCATTGACCCGCACCGTGATGCGGCCCTCCTTGGTCACCAGCTGCAGGCCGCGCTCGCGCATCGCCGCCAGATGCACGCCCCGCGCGATGACGCTGGTCTCAAAACCGGCGTGCGCGAAGCGCGCGGCGAGCACGCCGCCGATCGCTCCTGCACCAATCACACAAACCTTCATATTTGCCCCATTGTCTCTTGCGCTGTGCTCACAGGATTATGCGATAAAGCCTGCTTGGCCATGACCCGCGCGGGGCCCGCGCGGCGTCGTTCGCGGCGGCGCTGCCCCCTCGCGGCACGGCAGCATCAGGGCATGATCTCGCCGCCATTCGGGTGCAACAATTGCCCGCAATAGTAGCGACCTTCGTCAGAGGCCAGAAATACGAAAGCCGAGGTCATGTCTTCGGGTTGCCCGAGACGCTTCATCGGCAAGCTCGCTGCGTGGGTGGCCTTGACTTCCTCGGGCAGCGGATCAAAACCGGTATCGACCAGGCCCGGCGCAACGCCATTGACGAGGATGCCATGTGGCGCCATTTCCTTGGCGAGCGCGCGCGTGAAGGCGATCATGCCGCCCTTGGCGGACGAATACGCCGTGTAGTTCTCGCGCCCGATGTAGCCCAATTGCGAGCACAAGTTGATGATGCGCCCGCTCTGTCGCGGCAGCATCGCTTTGGCTGCTTCGCGCGAACACAAAAACGCGCCGCGCAAATGCACCGCCATCATGCGATCCCAGTCATCGACACTCATCTCGATGATCGGCTGGGGCCGTTGAATGCCGGCGTTGTTGACCAGAATGTCGAGGTGGCCGAACTGTTGCTTGAGCGCAGCAAACAGCGCCAGCACGTCCGCCTCGCAAGTAATGTCGGCGCGCTGCGCAAAGGCGCGGCGCCCCATGGCGCGAATCTGGTCGACCAGACTCAATGCCTCCGGCTCTCGTGCGATGTAACAGACCGCGATGTCGGCGCCTTCATTGGCGAACGCCAGCGCCACCGCACGGCCAATGCCGGTGTTGCCACCGGTAATCAGCGCAGTCTTGCCGGACAGGCGCATGCTTGGGCTCACTTCACTTCACGGAACAGCCGGCCCCAGCCCTTCACGCGGGCCGGGTCAATGCCGGTCACTTGCAATGCCTTCCACAGCGCGGTGGAAATGGTGTCGTAGATCGGAATGCCGATCTCCTGCTCCAGCTCCTCGACCAGCGGTGCGCCATGCAGGTTGGTGCAGAAGGTGGTGATCGCCTGCGGTTTGGCCTTGGCGACTTCGCGAATCATGCTGCGCAGTTGGTCGGCAGTGACTTCGGAAAACGAAAAATTATGCGACAGTCCGAGGTGGCGCTCGGCCACCACCTTGAAACCGTGCTTCTCGTAGTTGGCCACGATACGCGCCTGCACGTCATCGGTGTAGGGTGTGACAAAGGCAATGTCCTTCGCGCCCGTCGCGCGCAAGATTTCGTTCAAGGCGAGCACCGAGGTCGAGGCCGGTTTGCCGATGCGCTCGGTCAGGCGCTGGCACAACAGTTCATCGGATTCGAAACCGAGCCAACCCGACGAGGTGCCGTTCCAGGCGATCACGTCAATCTCGGCATCGTTGAGCAACTCGGCCGCAGCGAGGATGTTGGAGTCATCGAACTGCTTCAAAGCCGTATCGGACAAAGCAATCTGCAGCACGCGAAAGCGGCCGAAATGCGCAGTGACCTCGGGCAGACTTTCGAGCATGCGCGTGGTGATCGGCTCCAGAGCCGTGTTGGATGACGGCGTCAGCATGCCGATGAGGGTACGTTTCATTCAAATGCTCCGGTGTGGTGGGGTGATGGTTGAAAAAATGAACGGGAAACAAAGTGAAAAGGTCAAACACTTGCGCATGCTAGCCGTGCCGGCGCAACGCCGTTGAGCGCGGCGAACTGGCCGGGCCGGCTCACACACCAAGTGCCTGCGCGAGATCAAATTCCGGTGCAGCCTCGCGCTTCATGTCGAGACAGCCCTCGACTTCGGTGAGATGCTCCAGCATCAGGGCGGCGGCACGCGCGCCGTCACCCTTGGCGATCGCCGCCGCAATCGCGACGTGGTCATCGCCCCTGCAGGCCGGCGTGCTTGGGTTGTCATACAGATAGATGATCAGGCTGGTGAGGGTCTCGAGTTCACGCAGGATGCGCAATGTGGTGGCATTGCCCGCCAACTCGGCGAGCAGCAAATGAAATTCGCCAGTCAGGCGAATCAGGGCGCGATGGTCGCCCTGGTCTGCTGCCTGCTGTTCACGCGCGAGATGGGCCTGCACCCGTTTCTGTAGCGCCTTGTCAGTGCGGCGCGCCACGGTTTTGACCAGCGCGGGTTCGAGCAGCTTGCGCAACTCGAACACTTCCCGTGCCTGCTCAAGCGTCGGCTCGGCCACAAACGCGCCGCGATTGGGATGCAGGGTGACGATGCCCTGATGCGCCAGGCGCGCCAGAAGTTGGCGCACGCGCGCACGGCTGACGCCGAACAACTCGGCAAGCCGGTCTTCGCCGAGTTTGGTACCGGGCGGCAAGCGGTGCTCGACCACCGCCAGCATGATTCTGTCGTACAGGTTATCGAGCGCCGGCATCGGAGGCTGTGACACAGTGAACAAAACGAAACAGGGGACGGATTTTAGTGTGCGATGTCATGAGGGTGCATGCGGCGGGTGATTCGCTTTCCGGTACGACGGTCGCCGTCGCGCCAACTCCGATTGCGCACCAATGTTGCGCCTCGTTGGCGCCTCGCGCACTGAAATAGTGTACAAAATAGTAATTGGATTGTTGACAATAGTTGAAATTTTAGTACACAATCTGGCAAAACGCCAGTTGTACCTTGAGCGTCTGAGTGGATCCGGTACGCGAACACCCGTGCGCAACCGGTCGCGCATCACCCGCTGGCACCGATCACTCCTGCACCTTTCGTTCCATCTCTTCCTGCCTGGAGAATCACCCTGAAACTGCTGCTGGTCAATGGCAACCGCACCCAGACCGTCACCGACAAGGTGCTGGCTGAGGCGCGGCGCGTGGCGGCGCCCGGCACCGTGGTGACCGCCGTCACCGCGACGTTCGGCATGGACATCGTGTTCAGCCACGCCGGCGACGCGATTGCCGCCCATGCGGTGCTCGACACCCTCGCCAAACACCATCACGGCTGCGACGCCGCGATCCTGGCGATTTCGTTTGACTCCGGGCTCCTGGCGGCGCGCGAGCTGCTGCCGATCCCGGTGCTCGGCATGACTGAAAGTGCGTTGCTGGCTGCCGCCCAACATGGCAGACGCATCGGCATCATCAGCTTTGGCGAAGTGTCGCGTGGGCTGTATCACGAGGTATTCACGCGTTACGGCGTGCCGCCCTTGCACCCGACGCTGGCCGGTATTCGCGTGATCGACATCGCGTCGACCGCCGACTATCTGTCGGCTGACAAAATGGATGCGCGCATCATCGCCGCAGCCGATGCCCTCGCCAGTGAGGGGGCCCAGGCCGTGGTGATCTGCGGCGCAGCAATGGCCGGCGTGGCGCGCCGGCTCCAGCCCGCCATAAGCGTACCCCTGATCGATTGCATCGCCAGTGCGGTGACGCGGGCAGAAGCCATGGTGGCTGCGGGTTTCCAGCGCCCACCCCGTCTCAGACCGGCACAGACAGTCGGTCTGTCCGTCGAACTCGCAGCATTGTTCGAGCAGTCCTGAACCCGTCCGCGCAAACTTCATGGCCGACACTCCCTTGCCTTCGCCGAAGCGCACCTTGATCACCAATGCTCGCGTGCTGACGCTCGACGATGCCGATCGTGAATATGCCTGCGCCAATCTGTTGATCGAAGGCCAGCACATCAGCGCCATTGGCAGCGATGTCACCCACCCCGCCCCGGACCGCGTCATCGACGCGCGCGGCAAACTTGCCATGCCGGGCCTGATCAACGGCCACTTTCACTCTCCCGGCAATCTGATGTGCGGCGCGCTCGTCGACATGCCGCTCGAATTGTTCATGCTGTTCGAGGTCCCTCCCCTGGGTCAAGGGCAGATTGGCGCGCGTACCGCCTATGTGCAAACCCTGCTCGGCGCAGTCGAGATGCTCAAGCTCGGCATCACCGCCGTGCACGACGACCCGTATCACAACCCCGAACCCACGCCCGAAGTGATTGACGCGATCATGCAGGCCTATGCCACGTGCGGCATGCGCGCGACGGTGTCGATCAATCATCCAAACAAGATCGAATACGAAAAGTATCCGTTTCTCGCCCATCTGCTGCCGCAACCGGTGATCGAACAGATGGACCGCGCGCGCCTCTGGTCAGCGCAGGAAATCGGCAGCCTCTACCAATGGTTTCACCAGAAGTGGCATGGCGAGGCCGATGGACGCTTGCGCATCGCCGTCTCCAATTCGGCGCCGCAGCGCGTCACCAATGATTATTTCGGCGTGCTGTCGGATTTCAGCCGCACGCACGACTTGCCGTTTGACATCCACATGCTCGAGACCAAACTGCAGCGGGTGCTCGGTCAGGAAAAATTTGGCAAGTCGCTGGTCAAGCTGGTGCATGACCAGGGCTTCCTCGACGAGCGGATGCTGGTGATTCACGCCATTTGGGTGGACGAGGAGGACATGGCCTTGCTCGCCGCCAGCGGCTGCACGGTCGCGCACAACCCTGTTTGCAACCTGAAACTGGGCAGCGGCGTGATGCCGTTTCGGCGACTGCGCCGGCATGGCATACCGATTGCATTGGGTACCGACGAGCGCAACACCGACGACACCACCAATGTATGGGGCGCCATGAAAACCGCCGGACTGATCCACAAAATCACCGATCCGGACTATCGCGAGTGGCCCACCGCGAACGAAATTCTGCGCTGCGCGACCCGCGGTGGTGCGCGCGGCATGCGACTTGATGGCACCAATGGCACCAATGGCACCAATGGCAAGATAGGCCAACTCGCGCCCGGCTGTCAGGCTGATTTGATCCTGGTCGATCTCGATACCCTGCCCTTCACCCCGCTCAACGACTTGCGCCGCCAACTGGTGTTTTGCGAGAACGGCTCATCGGTGACGATGACCATGGTCGCCGGCGAAGTCGTGGTGGAAAACGGCAAGGTGTTGACTGTGGACGAAGCCGCGCTCAAGGCCGAAGTGCGCGAACTGGCGGCCGAGACCTCTGCCACGCTGCAAGCCACTGAAGTAGCCGCACGCGAACTGGAGCCCTACTACCGCGCCATGGTGGCGCGCGCCGCTGCCGTGGATGTCGGCATGCAGCGTTGGGCCGGACCGATGACGCCCTAACTTCTCAACACACGCCACATGCTCGCCACCCACGGACGCTTCGATTACTCGCCGATCACCACGCGGCCCGCCTTTGCCTGGCCCGACGGCAAACGCCTCGCCGTCTACGTTGCCCTCAACCTTGAGGCCTACGCATTTGGCGAGGGGCTGATTGAGGAAATCGCCACGCCCGGCCCAGGCCCGGCACCCGACGTGATGAACTGGTCCTGGCTTGAATATGGCAATCGCGTCGGCGGTTGGCGCCTGCAAAAGATGTTCGCCGACCTCAACTTGCCCTGCACGCTTCTGGTCAACGCCGAGGTCTACCAGCACTGCCCGCAACTGCCGCGTGCCTTCGCCGCAGCGGGAGCCGAAATTGCGGCCCACGGCCGCACCAATTCGGAGCGCCAAGGCAATCTGCCCGAAACCGAAGAAGCGGCTTTGATCACCGGCGCGACCGCTGCCATCACGCAAGGAGCGGGCACACGCCCGGCGGGTTGGCTTGGGCCCTGGATTTCAGAGAGCCGTGTCACACCCGACTTGCTGCAGGAAGCGGGATACCGCTATGCACTCGACTGGTGCTGCGACGATCAGCCGGTTTGGCTCAAGACCCGTGCTGGCCAGCTTCTTGCTGTGCCTTACCCGCAGGAACTCAACGACAGCAACACCGTGATTGGCCGGCGCGTGAACCCCGATGACTTCGCAGACATGATCGTCGACAACTTTGAAGAGATGCGTGCACAGGCGGCCGAACAGCCGCTGGTGATGGGCGTCTCGCTGCACGCGCACTGCGCCGGCCAGCCGTTTCGCCTCAAGCACTTTCGCCGCGCATTGGCCGCCATCAGCCAGGCGCTGCCCGACGTGTGGGTCACCACTGCCGGCAGCATCGCTGATCACTACATTGCACAACACCCCTTCATCACCAGCACCGCCAGTACCCCCAGCACCCCCGACGCCGCACCCGCGATAGCGCTTCAGAACAGAGACCGCGTCACTTGACTTTCCATTTTTTCAAGGAGTTCCCCATGTCAGAAACCGATCTGGATCGCAGAAATCTGCTCACCGCAGGTGCCGCCACCGCGATGGCCGCCGCTGCCCTGCTCACTACCAGCAACAACGCCGAGGCGCAGCCAGCCTTGCCACCCAAGCTGTCAACCCATGCGCTCGACACCTACACCGGCAAACAGGCGGCGGGGATTCGCATCGACCTCTACCAGATCGATGGCGACCGGCGCACACTACTTAAATCCGTGCAAGCCAACGAGGAAGGCCGCGTCACCGCCAATTTGCTCGAAGGTGACGCCCTCAAGGTGTCGCGCTACGAATTGGTGTTCCATGTCTCCGAGTATTACAAGCGCATCGGTGTGGCGCAGACCAATCCCGAATTTCTCGATGTCGTGCCCCTGCGCATCGCGATCTGGGACGCCAAGCAGCGCTACCACGTACCGCTGTATTTCTCGCCTTGGGGCTACATGACCTATCGCGGCAGCTGACCTGTACGCACCGACCAAACCGATTCCATCTTCCCAAGGAGCTTCCATCATGGACAACAGCAACAACTCGCGTCGCGACTTTCTTGCGGCCGGCATCGCCGCCGGCAGCGCCCTCGTGGCTTCAACTGACGCCCCCGCCCAGGCACCCTCCGGTGGCCGCGTGACAGCCCACATCCTCGACTTGTACAGCGGCACCCCCGCCAGCGGTCTCAAACTCGACTTCTACGCCTACAACGGCGCGACGCCCACCCTGCTCAAGTCAGCCGTGACCAACGCCGAAGGTCGTCCTCCCGAAGGGCCGCTGATGCAGCCGGCCGACATGAAAACCGGGCGTTACCGCATCGATGTGCACGTGGGTGACTATTACAAGAAGATTGGTGCCAAACTACCGGGCGGCTACCACACCCGCTTGACCATGGAGTTCGATATTTACGACGCCAGGCAGCCGCACCATCTGCCGTTCCAGATCAAGCCGTGGACGCAATCATCCTCGGTCTTGCCGGGCTGATAAC
>JANLTL010000122.1:0-7268 GCA_031362905.1 Burkholderiales bacterium
GGGGCAGCTCGCTTCCCCGGTGGTTGCCACATCGAGAAACACCTTGGGGTGCTGATTCCACAGCGCCATGGTTTTATTCGGGCAAAACGCCGGTAAATCGTGCGCGTCGAGCATGACTGCCGCTGTCGGGTCGGGTGCGGCGTGGGTGACATCGGCCGAGGCTGCGCTCATTGCACTCTCCTATTTCTTTTTGGCTTTGCTGGCGGTCGCTTTGCCGGCGGCGGCCTTCTTGCTGGCGGCTCCCTTGGCAGCAGCCGTCTTGGGCGCGTCAAATTTTCCGACGGGGGTCAGCCACTTCGCATACTTCTTGTTCTTGCCGTTGACGGCATCAAAAAACGCTTTTTGCAATTTCGCCGTCACCGGGCCGCGCTTGCCGGCGCCGATGCTGCGGCCATCGAGCTCGCGGATGGGCGTGACTTCGGCTGCAGTGCCGGTGAAAAACGCTTCATCGGCGATGTAGATGTCGTCGCGCGTCATGCGCCGCGCATGCACTTTGAGGCCGAGGTCGCTGGCCAGCTCGATGATCGATGCGCGCGTGATGCCGATCAGTGCCGAGCCCATTTCCGGCTCGATCAAGGCGCCATCCTTGACGATGAACAGATTCTCGCCCGCGCCTTCGGCGACGAAGCCGTCGACGTCGAGCAGCAGCGCTTCGTCGTAGCCGTGCGACACCGCTTCACGGTTGGCCAGAATCGAATTGGCGTAGGTGCCGGAGAATTTCGCGCGCGGCATGTTGACGTTGACGTGATGACGGGTGTAGCTCGAGGTCTTGACGCGAATGCCTTTTTCGATCGCTTCTTCGCCCAGATACGCGCCCCAGGGCCAGGCGGCAATCGCCACATGCACGGTGGCACCGACGGGAGAGACGCCCATTTTCTCGGAACCGTAAAACGCCAATGGCCGCAGATAGCAGGATTCGAGTTTGTTGACGCGCACCACTTCTTTTTGTGCGGCCATCAACTCTTCCTTGCCATAGGGCAAATCCATCATGTAGATCTTGGACGAATTCATCCAGCGCTGGGTGTGTTCGGCAAGACGGAAGATTTGCGTGCCGCTTGCGGTGCTGTAAGCGCGCACCCCTTCAAACGTGGCCAGTCCGTAGTGCAATGAGTGCGTCAGCACGTGCGTTGTGGCGTCGCGCCAGGGCACGAGCTTGCCGTTGTACCAAATGAAACCGTCGCGGTCGGCCATCGACATCTTGAAATCTCCGAATGAAAAAATGGATGCGTTGCTGGTCACAATTTTAGCGCGGAACGCGCAGTCCACCCCGCAGTCCACCCTCTACAATTGCACCATCATGTACGCCGCCTGCCCTAAATGCGCCTGCCAACCGCTGCCGGAACGACAGGCGTTTCCGGCAGCCTGCCCGGCGTGCGGGCTGGTGCTGGCCAAATTCACGACCGCAGTCGAGGGCAAGAAGGAGAGCGTGCAGGCGCTTGCCGCCCCCGACGACATAGTTGCCAGTGCAGTCAGCGAACGCGCGCGGGCGCTGCTGTTCCATGTGCCGGAGCGAGTAGCGCGCCTCAACTGGCAGGGTCGCATCGCCGCGCTGATGCTGGTTTCGCTCTGGTCAATCTGGATCTTCAAGGACTACTCGATCAGCCAAGGCCACCCCGGGAGCGGCTTTTTGCATATGGTGCTGTTGCCCTTTCACGAAGCCGGGCATTACGCGATCTTCCGCTGGTTCGGCGAGTTCATCATGATCCTCGGCGGCACGCTGGGCCAGCATTTGATGCCACTGGTGCTGTGCGGCGCCCTTCTCATCCAGCGCCGCGATCCGTTCGGCGCCGCGCTGTTCTTCTGGCTGCTCGGATTTTCGGTCGCCGACATGGGCATTTACATGTACGACGCGTTCGACCCCAAGCTCACCTTGCTCGGCGGTGGTACCGGCGCCGAGAGCGATGGGCACGACTGGCAGAATATTTTTGGCGATCTCAATTTGCTGCGGCGCGCGCATGCGATCGGCAAGGCCTCGGCGTGGATCGGTGCACTGATGATGATGGCTGGTCTCGCATGGGCGGGGTGGATGGTGTGGTTGCAGCGCACCCGCTTGAGTGACGCGGCATTTGCCGAAATGGATGTCCATGAATAGAAGCGTTTGGCGTCATCGGGTGTGGCCGCGGGCCGTGCCCGCATTGATCTGCGTTGCCATCACTTTTTGGGGAGGCGCCCAGGCGCAAGCGCCGGCCCTTCAGCACCCCGCGACGACGGGTGCCCAGTCACTCTCGACCAAAGGTGCGCCAGTGTCCTCAGCGAGCGGTGCGCAAATCCCGGCGGCCGTTGACGTCAAAGCGCCGCCGGCCTCGCCTGGCAAGGCACTGTGGTGGCCGGGTTTCATTGACGCGCGTGGCAAAGCCTTTCTCGAGCTTTCAGACGACGCGAAAACGTGCGCGCTGGCGCGCGATGCCTTGCGCAAGGCTGCGGCCGCTCCCGGGCGCGTGATCGTGCTACCGGTCAAAGTCGAGACCCTGCTGGCGCGCGACGCGCGCCAGGTCTTTGGTCTGATCGACACGCAAGGCGTTGTCTCGGAAAGGGTGATGACGCGCGTCGTCACCATCGCGCGCGGCGGGGAGAAGGGGGCGTGCGCGCACATCGCCGAGGCCGGTGCCGATGCACCCCGCTATGTGGCTGAGGAGGACCGCACTGCGTTTGGCGTGCATCCGCCACGCCCGCTCGCGTTTCGCGCGCCGTTTGAGGCATGGCGCAGTTACGGCGCGATCGCCAATGTGGCGAACGCAGATGCACGCTTCGCACCGGCGGCCGATGTGCCGCCTGCGTGGCGTACGCGCGTCACCGCCATCACTGCCAGCCCCGCTGAAATCTTCGGCCAGCGTTTTTCAGCCGTACTCACAAGCGGCGCGGCCGCCGAAGCGCTGGCGCTCAACGGCGCGATCGCCGCTGAAAGCAAGGTCGCGATGGCAAGCCAAGGCGCCCGCAGCAGCGCCACCTACAATACCGTGAACCTGATTGTGCGCGATGCGGTGGACGGCGCTTCCTTGTTTCAAGCCGGACCATCGGGTGGGATCGAGCGCAATCGTGCTGGTAGTTTCGTCGCGCAAGTGGCAGGCGCCATTGATCTCGATGGCGACGGCATTGAGGAAATCATTTTGCGTGCGCGGTATTACAGCGGCGGCAATCTGAAGATCCTGCAGTGGCTCAATGGCAAGTTTGTTGAGGTGCGTCAGAGTGCATATGAAGGAGAGTAGCACTCGCGCGATGCGCGTCATGCCACGAAGACTGGCTCCCACCAACGGTTTGCATAGATGGTGGCCGGTCGCCTGCAGGCACCAGGATTTCCCGGCGCATGCTCCCGCGTGAAAATGTTTTTATCGTTGGCTTGTTGCGCATTACCCGCTGAAAGTACCCTGTGACCAATCCTGCTTCTCCGCCCGCCGCCTCTGATGTGTCCCAGGGCACTGGGCCCGCCGCCGATCCGAAGCGCGACATTTTCCTGCTGGTCGCGTGCCAGGCGCTGCTGTTCACCAACAATGTCTCGATGATTGCGGTAAACGGCCTCGCGGGCCTTGCGCTTGCCCCCAACATGGCGATGGCGACGGTGCCGGTGACGGCTTATGTGGTCGGTTCGGCGCTGGCGTCGGCGCCGATCGCCAGGATGATGAAGCGCTACGGGCGGCGTGTCGGATTTTCAGTGGGCACGATGTTCGGCATGCTCGGGGTGCTGGTCGCTGCCCTTGGGGCCTATCACAAGTTGTTCTGGCTTTTGTGCGCAGGCACCATGCTGGTCGGCATCTACAACGCGTGCGGGCAGCTGTACCGTTTCGCTGCTGCCGAAGTGGCGCCGCCACTGTGGAAGGAGCGCGCCATTTCCTGGGTGCTGGCAGGCGGTGTGATCGGTGGGGTGGTCGGGCCAAATTTGTCCAAGTACACCATTGACGGGTTGTCGGTCGCGTTCGCGGGCACCTATGCGAGTCTGGTGATGTTCGCTGTGCTGTCCCTGATCGTGATTCAGTTCGTCAAATTTCCACCGCAGAGCACGGCCGAGCAGAAGAACAGCGGCCGGCCACTGAAACAAATCATGGCGCAGCCGGTGTTCATCGTCGCGGCGATGGGCGCGATCATCGGTTATGGCGTCATGAATCTGCTGATGACGGCAACGCCGATTGCCATGGTCAAAATCTGCAAGCACCCGTTTGCCGACGCGGCGCTGGTACTCGAGTGGCACGTGATCGGCATGTTCGCGCCCTCATTTTTTACCGGCCATTTGATCAGGCGATTCGGCGTGCTCACCATCATGTTCACCGGGGCAATGTTGATGTTCGCCTGCGTCGCGGTTGCATTGGGCGGCGTGGACGTCATGAACTTCCTGGTTGCCTTGTTCGTGCTCGGTGTCGGCTGGAACTTCCTCTTTGTGGGCGGCACCACGCTGCTCACCGAGGCGTATCGCCCCGAAGAGAAAAACAAGGCGCAGGGCGCCAATGACTTTTTGATCTTCCTCACCATGGCGCTCTCCTCGTTCTCGTCCGGCGCACTGGTGACCACGCGTGGCTGGGAGCTGCTCAACTACGGCTCGCTGCCTTTCATCGTGATCGTGGCCGGGGCGATTCTTTGGCTCGGGATGAAGCGGCGGCGCGTGGCTGCGCTGTGAGTGCGGCCGCGCCACAGCTGGAGTTCGCCTCACCCCACGCCGCCTGGATCGCGGGTGCGACCTCGGTCACACCATTCATATTGGGCACGATTCCCTTCGGTCTGGTGACCGGCATCGCCACGAAGGCAGCCGGTTTGTCACTCGAAGCGTCGATTGCGATGACGCTGATGGTGTTCGCCGGCACCGCGCAAATCTCCGCGCTGCCGCTGATCTCGGCGGGTGCGCCGGCGCTGGTGATCATCCTCACCGCATTCATCGTCAATCTGCGCTTCATGATCTATAGCGCGACCGTCGCGCCTTACTTCAAGGACTTGCCGCTGCGCTGGAAATTTCTCATCGGCTATTTCGTCACCGACACCGGTTTTGCGCTGTTCATGCGCAAGGTTGCAGATCGCCCGTCGATGAATCACCGCCACTGGTATTTCATTGGCGGCGGCATGATGATCGGCCTGGTGTGGAGTGCGTCGGCAGTGGTTGGCATTGTCGCGGGCGCGCGCGTTCCGGCATCGTGGCAACTGGAGTTTGCGGCAACGGTGGGCATCATCGCCATCCTGGCGGCGGTGATCCGCAACAAGGCGGATCTCTCGGCTGCCATTATTGGCGGCTCGGTTGCACTTGCGGCCATGCATCTGCCGATGAAGCTCGGCCTGGTGCTGGGTGCCGTTGCGGGAATCGCCGGAGGTGTACTGACACGGCGCATGCTGGACCGGTTGGAGGCTGCGGCATGAACGGCTGGACCATCTGGCTCGTGATTGCCGGCATGGCAGTGGGCACCATCGCCAACCGAGCCGCCCTCATCATGCTGGCCGGAAAATTTGACCTGCCGCAGTCGGTGCAGGCTTCGTTGCGCTTCGCCCCCGCCGCCGCGCTCGCCGCAATCGTGGTGCCCGAACTTTTTGTACATCAGGGGCAAGTCGATTTGTCGCTGCACAACGGCAAGCTGTTTGCCGGGTTGGCGGGATTTGCCCTTGCGATGCTCACGCGCAACACCACACTGTCGATGGTTGCGGGGATGCTGGCCTTGCACGGAGTGGGGCTGCTGGCACGCTGAAAAGCCGGGCGCAAGCGGCGTGGCCATCGCGGTCGATTTGCGCCAGGCCGCACTCTGTGGCGCATCCGGTTGGGCGGCAGGTCAGGAAAAATGCTTCATTCCATCGACGTCAAGCACCAGCACGCCGCCATACTCGACTTTGAGCAGCCCCGCTTTTTCCAGTACCTGCAAGGCTTGATTGGCGCGCTGGCGCGACACGCCAGAGAGCAGGCCGATCTCCTCCTGCGACAATTGCAGGAATGCGGCAGTGTGCGGATACAACAGCGGGTTGAATAGTTGCGCGAGCGCACGCGCTACGCGTGCGTCGGGTTCGAGCAGGCGGTCTGTTTCGATCACTGCGATGAACTGGCCGAGACGCTCGTTGAGCTGATTGAGCAAAAAACGGTTGAAGCCGATGTGGGTGTCGAGCAGACGATTGAAGCTTGCTCGCGGCAAATAGGCCACCCGTGACTCCCGTACGGCAATCACGTCATAGCGGCGCAACTCGGGGTATTTGAGCAGCGAGCCTTCGCCAAACCAGCCGCCGGCCGGTACGCCAGTGAAGGTGACCGGCTTGCCTTCCGGCGACAGGCTGCTCATCTTCACCAGGCCTTCGATGACGCCGATCCAGGCCTCCACCGGCTCACCCTTGCGGCAGGCGGGCGCACCTGCAGGAATGCGCTTCTCCGCGATCTCTTCTGCCACACGCGCCAATTCGCCGGCCGGCAGCAGAGGGCCCCAGGGCGAAGCGGCCAAGGCATCAATCAGCGAGAGCATGTAAGCCTGGTGTCAGAAAATTTGGCAGGTGATCGGGGCGAGATTGTCTTGCGAATGACAGCGCATGGGGTGCGAATCACTATGATAGCGGCCTGTCAGCACGTCGATTGCCTCGCGAGAAGGCGTGGTACGCAGTATGCACCGTGGCAGGGTATAGAATGCATCCCCGCTGAAGTGCGGTAGGGCACCGTGGGTCACAATATGGCAATTCAATAAAAATCGCAGCATCCCCGCGCCGGCCGGTTCAGCCAGCGCGTCCAGGAGACAAAGCATGAACAACGCTGCACGCCTAGGTGTGCTTGATGTGCCCGCTTCGGCTGATACGTTTCCGAAGTTGCTGTTGCACCATGCGTCGGTGCGTGGCGAGCGGCCGTCGATCCGCGAAAAGGATCTGGGCATTTGGCAGACCCACTCGTGGGCCACGGTCGCGGCGCAGGTGCGCGCCCTCGCGTGTGGCCTGGCAGCGCAGGGTTTGAAGCGCGGCGACCATCTCGCCATCATTGGCGCCAACCGCCCGCGCATTTATTGGTCAATTGCCGCCGCACAGTGTCTCGGCGCGATTCCGGTAGGGCTGTACCAGGATGCCACGGCAGCCGAGCTGCTCTACATGTTCCAGAACGCGGACATCCGCTACGCCATCGTCGAAGACCAGGAGCAGGTCGACAAGGTGCTCGAAATCAAGGAGCAGGCGCCCGGCATCTCCCACATTTATTACGATGATCCGCGCGGCCTGCGCAAATACACGCAGCCCGGGTTGCTGTCGTACGAAGCGCTGCAGGACGTGGGCCGCAAGCACGATGCAGACCACCCCGGCTTTTTCGATGCCGAAGTGGCGAACGGCAAGGCGTCCGAAGC
>JANLTL010000150.1:0-15781 GCA_031362905.1 Burkholderiales bacterium
CCAATATGCATCAATTTATGACAGCTTCACCATCACCGTGCTGCTGCAGATCGAAGACTTGGGATTTTGCAAAAAAGTTGAAGGCGGCAAATTCGTCGCTGACGGCAACCTGATTTCGGGCGTGGGCAAATTGCCGTTCAACACCGACGGTGGCGGCCTGTGCAACAACCACCCGGCCAATCGTGGCGGCATGACAAAGGTGATCGAAGCAGTGCGCCAGCTGCGCGGCGAAGCACATCCCAAGGTACAGGTACCGAACTGCCGCCTGGCGCTCGCGCAAGGGATCGGCGGCAACCTCGGCTCGCGCCACTGCAGCGCCACCCTCATCATGGAAAGGGAGTGAACATGGCAACGACCACACCAGAAGCCAAACCGGCAGCAGCAGAGCGCGCCCTGCCCACGCCCTTGGTCAATCCGGAGAACCAGCCCTTTTTTGACGCCACCGCAAAAGACATCTTGCTGATCGGAAAATGCAAGACCTGCGGGCAGCTGCATTACTACCCACGCGTGATTTGCCCGCATTGCGGTGCGGACGGCGCCGAGTGGGTTGCCGCCAAGGGTACCGGCACGATTTATTCCTACAGCACCATGCACCGCGGTGTGCCTGTGCCCTACACCATCGCCTATGTCGCCCTCGATGAAGGGGTGACCATGATGACCAACCTGACCGGCTTTGCGCCAGGCAGCCTCTCGATCGGGCAGCGCGTGCGCGTGGTGTTCCGGGAGTCGGAAGGCGGCGTCAAGCTGCCGCTGTTCACGCCGGCCTGAGCCAGGCCACTAAAGACACGACGCGCGCGAGCCAGCGCACAGCAGGCGCGCAACAAGCGCGCAACAAACGCCTACCGGAGAACCACGCTTTGAAAAAAATCGGATTTATCGGCCTTGGCCGCATGGGGCGGCCCATGGCAATCAACCTGGTCAAGAAAGGCTTCGCGCTCACCGTGCACGACATCCACCCCGCCGGGGTGGCCGCAGCGGTCGCGGCCGGTGCGGTAGCGGCAGGCAGCATTGCGCAAGCGGTACAAGGCGCCGACATCGTCATCACCATGCTGCCCTCGTCCCTTGAGGTAGAGCAGGTGGCGCGCGGGCCCGATGGCATCTTTGCGCACGCCGCCAAGGGAGCGGTGTTCATGGACATGAGCACCATTGACCCGCTCGCCACCGACCGTCTCAATGCCCAAGCGCAACAACACGGGCTGACCATGGTCGATGCCCCGGTGGGGCGCCTCGCCGAACATGCCGACCGCGCCGAATCGCTGTTCATGGTCGGTGCCAGCGATGCGGACTACGTACGCGTCAAACCCCTGCTCGAGGCCATGGGCAACGCGTTTTATCACTGCGGCCCGGTGGGCACCGGCGGGCGTACCAAGCTGGTCAACAACTATGTCGCCATCACCCTCACGCAGGTGAACGGTGAAGCACTGGCGCTCTCGCAGCGCTTTGGCCTCGACATTGTCAAAACCATGCAGGTGCTGCTCGGCACCTCGGCCAACAACGGCCAGCTGCGCATGAACTTTCCTTCCAAGGTGCTTGCGGGCGACACGACACCGGGCTTCACGATTGACCTTGCGCACAAGGACATTTCACTGATTGTCAATGCCGCACACGCAGCCAAAGTGCCGATGCCGGTTGCTGCGGCGGTACGCGAGGCGTTCAGCCAGGCGCGTGCGGCCGATTTCGGTGCGCTCGATTTCTCCGGCATTGCCGACGTGATGTGCACCTTCGCCAAAATTGACAAGCCGCGCGTACCGAAGGGCTGGAAGCCGGCGTAGTCTCCCGGTGAGGCCTCCTGTTGATGCCTGCCGAAAATTGACCAGTAAATGGCAGAAATTCCTGTTGAAAATTGACCAGGGCGTTTGACCCATCCGGCGAGCAGGAGATCATGTCGAATGCTGGTCAAAACTCAATCGGCACAGGTGGTCAAAAGTCGGTCGGCGCCAACAGGTCGCCGTCAGCAGCGACGAAGAGACGACCACGCGCCTGTCCCCTGAGGAATTGGCCGAACTTGAAGCCGGCATCGCCGAAGCGGACCGGGGCGACATGATCTCCGGCGAAGAGTTGTTTGTCCGCCTGCGCGACTGGTCCGAAAGCGTTGGTAGGAGCGGTTCTTTGAGCACAGGCCGCCAGAACCCATGGTGAGAGCGCCTCGCAGCCCAGCGCGCCCCGGAGACTGCGTTCGACCAGCGCATCGCTTGGAAGGCGTGGGAGAGACGGCGTCAGCCGCCGCGCAGCATTTTGGCCAGCACCGGCAGGGGCATGGCCTCGATGTCTTCCGCCAGCCGGTAGCGCTCGCTCCCCGGATAGACGACAAAACGCCGTTCCGGTTTCAGATCGGCGCAGGCGGCATGAAAGCCGCGCTCCAGCTTGGGTGTCAGGCTGCGCTTGATCTCGATGGCCCAGAGGCGCCCGTCCGGCCAGGCGAGCAGCAGGTCAATCTCCGCTCCACCACTGCTGCGATAGAAGTAGGGCTGCATCATCCCATCGGCATTGGCGATCAGGTTCTCGATGACGAAGCACTCCCAACTGGCGCCGACCACCGGGTGGGCCAGCAGTGTTTCCTTGTCGGGAATACTGAGCAGCGCATGGACGAGCCCGCAGTCGCGGATGAAGACCTTCGGCGCCTTGACCAGCCGCTTGCCGAGATTGGTATGCCAGGGGGGCAGGCGGCGCACCAGCAGCAGATCGGCCAAGAGGCCGAGGTAACTGCTTGCGGTTTTCGCATCGACGCCGAGATTGCGCGCGAACTGGGCCGTGTTGAGCAAGCCGCCCTGATGATGCGCCAGCATGGTCCAGAAACGCCGCAGGACCTCGGCAGCAATGCGCGGACCGAACTGGGGAATGTCGCGTTCGAGGTAGCTGCGGATGAAATCCTGCCGCCAGCGCAAGCTGCGTTCGTCGCTTGCGGCCAGCAGGCTTTCAGGAAAGCCGCCACGCAGCCAGAGTTGGTCCAGCGGGTGAACGCCGACCTCCAGCACCTGGAAGGGTGTCAGCTCCAGATAGGTGATACGCCCCGCAAGGGTCTCGCCGGACTGCTTGAGCAGGTCGAGCGAAGCCGAGCCCAGCAGCAGGTATTGCCCGGCCCGCCGTCCATCGCGCCGGGCCCGGTCGATCAGGCCGCGCAGCACCGGAAACAGCCCCGGCGCACGATGCACTTCGTCGAGGATGACCAGCTTGTCGAGATGGTCAGCCAGATACAGTTCCGGCTGCGCCAGCTTGGCGCGATCCTGTTCCGATTCCAGATCGAGATAGATCGCCGGCTGTTCGCGGGCGATCTCCAGGGCCAGCGTAGTTTTGCCTGACTGGCGCGGCCCGAGCAGCGCCACAGCCGGAGAATGGTCCAGCGCGTCCAGCAATTGAGGGGTGAGCAGCCGAATCATCCTTGCAATTATGGAGTTTTATTCCATATTTTGCAAGGATGAGATAGGCGACTACCCGGGACTCATCTTCCGCCAGCAACCGCTGACCTACTGCAGCCCTGCGCGCCTTACTCCTTCTTCAGGCCGGCAACGCGCGCCGCCTCGCGCGAGTTTTCGTAGTCCTGCCGGATGAAGGCGCCAAAGCCGGCGGCCGTCATCTGTTCGGTCGTGGCCACTTCGGCGCCCAGTTCCTTGAATCGATCCAGCGTGGCGGGCAGGCGCAATGTGGCGATGAGCGCCGCCTGCAATCGCGCCATGGCGTCGGTGGGAATACCGGTTGGCGCAAGAATGCCGATGTAACTGCCTGCAGCGAATCCCTTGACGCCGCCTTCGATCATGGTCGCGACATCGCTCGCCAATTCGCTGCGCCGGGCGGAGGCCACGGCAACAATGCGCAGTTTGCCGGCACGATGCAGCGGCAGCACCGAGTAAAATTCGGTCACCGCCCCCTGAATATTGCCCCCGATGATGTCGGGCAACATCGCTCCGCCACTCTTGTAGGGCACGTGTGTGAGCTTGGCACCGGTCTGTGCGTTGAACCGCTCCAGCGTCAAGTGCGTGGCGCTGCCGATTCCGGAAGTGGCGATGTTCACCGGCTGGCGTTTGGACAACTCGACCACCTCGGCCACCGTGCGCGCCGCCACGGCGGTATTGACGACCAGCACGTGCGGCACGATGCTGGTCAGGCCGATGGGGGCAAAGTCCTTGAGCGAATCGTAGCCTGGGTTCAACTGCACAAAGGGGTTCACGGTCAGCGGGCCGTTGGAGCCGGAGAGCAGCGAGTAGCCATCCGGCATTGCACGCGCAACGGCGGTAGCACCGACGCCACCACCTGCACCAGCGCGGTTATCCACCACCACCGGCTGGCCCAGGGCTTGCGCCATGCCGGCTGCCATCAGCCGCCCGACGATATCGGCATTGCCGCCGGGTGCAAATGGCACGATCAGGCGAATCGGACGGTCCGGATAGGACGCAAATGCGGCGCGCGGCAGCGCCGCCAGCAGAGGCGCGGCAGCCAGCGCTTTGACGAGGGTGCGACGGGGGTGCTGCGTGACGGATGGTTTCATCGAATTCTCCGTTGGGATTGTTGCGCGCCAGCCCGACCCGGCTGGCGCATGCATGTCAAATGGGGTGCGCCTTCTGCAAAAAGGCCAGCGTGCGGGCATGCGCAGCCTTGGACGCCTCTTCCACATACACCGCAGACCGTGCTTCATTGGCGAAGGCATGGCCAGCCTGATGCACATGAATGTCCGCGGCGGGAACGCCCTGGCGCACCGCTTCAATCACTTCGGCTGGTGAGTGCGTGTCGGTCGCGCCAAAATGGAACTGCATCGGGCACGTGACGGCTTTTCCAGCCTGCGTCAGAGCGGCCATGTGGGCGACCAGCGCGGTGCCGTAAAACGCCACCGACGCCTTGAGGCCAAACTCCCCGGCACAGCGCAGGGCAAGGCCGCCGCCCCAGCAATAGCCCATCACGGAAACGCCCTTGCCATGGTCAACGCGCGCAATGGCCGCCGCAATGTCGAGCAGGGTCTTGGCCTTGTCCAGGCTGTTCATGGTGTCGCGACCCCGATCGGGTTCGCCAAAAGGCACCACGGTGTGGGGCGCGGCGCGATCAAACAGCGCCGGCACAATCGCATCAAAGCCGTGCTTTGCGTAGGCCCGTGCCACCCCCTTCAACTGGTCGGTCACGCCAAAGATTTCCTGCAGGATCACAATGCCGCCGCGCCGGCTCGCGCCCGCTGACACCTCGAATGCCTCGAAGCGGAATCCGTCCGCAGCTTGCAACTGCACCATCATTCCTTCGCTGCCTGTCACTGTCATCTCCTTGTATTGCCCGGGAGTGCCCGGGGCCGCCGTGTTTGTTCAGTGGCACTGGCTCAGTGGTGCTTGCGCCTTGCGAGCGGCGGATTATCCGGTGCAGCCAAGCAAAGCGAAATGGCGATATCACACTAGCAGATATCGCATCTCGTTATATCTGGCAGAGGGCCTTCAGCGCGCTTTCGCTCCAGGCGCTACTCGTTCAAACCGGTGGCTTCGAAGCCTCGAACGAGGGCACCGCTGCGGCAAAGCGATCCAGCCAGGCCACCATGTTGGGCCGGTTGGCGCGCCAGCGCCCGGCGTGGCGAAAGTCCATGTAACCGAGCGCTGCCGCCAGCGTGAGGTGGCCGTAGTCGGGATGGTCTTTCCATGCCGGCGGGCTGGGCTCCAGCGCGTCAAGCGTGCGGTCGATCTTCGACTGCAGTCGTGCCACCCACGATTCAACGCGCATGTTCTCGGGCCGATAACGGCCTTCGTACACCTGCAGCAGCGCCTGCTCAATCAGTCCGTCGCCCAGCGAGCCCATCGTGAGGGTGCGCCAGCGCTCGGGGCCGGCGCGTGGCACCAGGATCGGGCCGGTGCCCACGCTATCGAGGAACTCGCAGATCACGTGGCTGTCATGCAGGGCATCGCCATTGTCGAGCACCAGGGCGGGGATGCGGCCCAGCGGGTTGGAGGCGTTGAGCGTGGCATCACCCTTGGTGGCATCGACAGCCATCACCTCGACCTTGTCTTTGAGATTCTTGATCGCGATGGTCATCGTGACCTTGCGGCCAAAGGGTGAAGCGGGGCTGGACATCAGTTTCATGAAGGTGGCTTTCTGCGCGTGGGTTGAGAAGGAATGGGACTGGGAAACTCAGGGGTTACCGCTAGGGTGTGTGCGGCGTCAATCGACGCGGGCGCCGGACAATTCCACCACGCGCTTCATCTTGGCCACGTCATTGCGGATGAACGGTGCAAACTCGGCATGGCCCATGTTGGCCACTTCGGTGCCATCGGCCTGCACCTTGTCGCGAAACGCCGGATCACTGAAGGCCTTCTGCAGTTCAGCGTCGATTCGGCGCACAACCTCAATCGGCGTTTTGGCCGGCGCGATCAGGCCGAACCAGGAGCCGAAGTCGAACCCGGCCACCGTGTCGCCAATCGGCGGCACGTCCGGCAGCGCATGGTTGCGCCGGGTGCCGGTGACGCCAATCGCCCGCAGGCGCCCGCCCTTGACATGCGGCACGGCGGTTGCGAGCGTCGGAAAGCCGCAGATCGCCGCCTTGCTGATCACCGAGGTGATCACCTCCGGTGCGCCCTTGTACGGCACGTGCACCACATCCACGCCGGCCAGGGTCTTGAACAGTTCGGCAGCCAGGTGTGCGCCACTGCCGTTGCCACCCGATGCATAGTTGTACTTGCCCGGTCCTTCCTTGAACAGGCGGATCAGGTCGGCCACATTCTTGACAGGTGAATCGGCCGCCACCACCAGAAGGTGCGGCATGGTCACACAAAGGTTGACGCCGATGAAATCGGCCACCGGGTCGTAGGCCACCTTGCGGTACAGCGCGGGGTTGGTCGTCATCGCCGAGGTGCCAAGGCCGATGGCGTAGCCATCTGGCGGCGCCTTGGCGATGATCTCGTTGCCGATATTGCTGCCGGCACCCGGGCGGTTCTCGATCACCAGTGACTGCCCGAGCGCTGTCCCGAGACGTTCGCTCATGGTACGTGCCAGCACGTCCGGAGCACTGCCGGGAATGTAGGGCACGATGAAGCGGATCGATTTGGACGGCCAGGCCTGTGCGCGCACGAGTGCAGACGCGGCAAGCAAGGCGCTTGCGCCGGCGAGAATGGTTCTACGATGCATTTGCTCTCCTCTTGTCAAACGGGCAGATCGAAAATCGAAGTGTATTACGATGCGTGGCTGCACCCTAGGGCACCTTTGCCACCATCCCTTTCCTCATTTCGCATGAAACCCAAAAATCTGCTAATCCTGTTCTCCGACGAACACAACCCCAAGGTGCTCGGCGCTGGCGGCCACCCTTTCATCTCCACCCCCAATCTGGATGCGCTCGCTGCAAGCGGCACGCGCTTCACTCAGGGGAGCACGCCCTGCCCGATCTGCGTGCCCGCGCGCGCTTCGCTGGCCACCGGCCGCTACAACCACGAAATTGGCTACTGGGACAACGCCGACGCCTATGAAGGCAGCGTGCCGAGCTGGCATCACCTGTTGCGCGCGCAGGGCCACCGCGTGGTCTCTATCGGCAAGCTGCACTTTCGCGGCCATCAAGGCGATGACCACGGCTTCTCGGAAGAGATCATCCCGATGCACATCGTCGATGGGTTGGGTGATCTGATCTCGCTGCGGCGCGGGCCCGATGCGCCGGTGCGTGGCGGCGCCAAGAAAATGATCGGCGCTGCCGGCCCGGGGGAATCCGACTACACGCGCTACGACCGCGACATCGCCGCGCAGGCGCAGATCTGGTTGCGCGACGAAGCGCCCAAGTATCAGGACAAACCCTGGGTGCTGTTTGTCTCGATGGTGGCGCCGCATTTTCCGCTCACCGCACCGCCCGAGCACTACTACCGCTACGCCAACATGCAGTTGCCGATGCCCAAACAGTATGCGCAGGCCGAACGCCCGCGCCATCCTCATCTCATCGATTACAGCAGCACCATGAACTACGACGGCCACATGAAAGGCGAGGCCGATGTACGCCGTGCGCTGGCCGGCTATTTCGGCCTCGTCAGTTTCATGGACGAACAGGTCGGCAAGGTGATGACGGCACTCGAAGAAACCGGACTGGCCGCAAACACCCGCGTGCTCTACACCACCGACCACGGCGACAACAACGGCGCGCGCGGCTTGTGGGGCAAGAGCACCATGTATGAAGAGAGTGTCGGCGTGCCGATGATCCTCGCGGGGGCGGATGTGCCGGCCGGTAAGGTGGTGACGACGCCGACCAATCTGGTGGACGTGTTCGCCACTACGCTCGCAGCGGTCGGTGCCGCGCCCGCACCCTCGTCCGGGCAATCATTGTTTGAACTGGCCGCTGCGCCCAACGCAGACCGCATGGTGCTCTCTGAATATCACGCTGCCGGATCGCACGAAGCGATTTTCATGCTGCAGGACACGCGCTACAAGTACGTGCGCTGCGTGACCTACCCTTCGCAACTGCTCGACCGGCAGAACGATCCCGAAGAGTTGCGTGACGTGATCAATGACCCGGCCTACGCGCCCGTGGTCAAACGCATGGAAGAGGCGTTGCTGGTGCGCCTCGATCCCGCCGAAGTGGATGCGCGCGCCAAACGGCGCCAGGCGGAAGTCCTCGCGGCAGCGGGAGGCTGGGATTTCGCGTGGAAGCGCGGCGATCTACCGTTTTCGCCGCCGCCAGGGGTGGCTGCCAGTTGGAGTTGAGTACTCGACGACCCGACGTCGATGCGTGCAAAGCTGCTGTTGTGCTGCTTCGAGCGTCAGACAATTTTCTGCTGCTTCTCACCGAGGGAAACAATCCATGGCCAAACTGCTCGTGATGTACAAGAAGCCCGCCGATGCGGCCGCGTTCGACGCCTATTACTTCAACAAGCACATACCGCTGGCCAAAACGATTCCCGGTCTGCGCGCCTATGAGGTCAATGCCGGGCCGGTCGGCACACCGCAAGGCCCATCGGCCTTGCACCTGGTGGCGAGCCTGACGTTTGATTCAATGGAGGCGATTGGTGCAGCCTTCGCCTCCAAAGAGGGCCAGGCAACCGCTGCCGATCTCGCCAATTTTGCGCAGGCCGGCGCCGAGATGCTGATGTTTGATACCAAACCGGTTTAGCCTTCCCCGGAGGGAATACCGGGTTCACCGGTGTGTTTAGCAAGCAGCGCGGGCAACAATGCGTGTTTGCGCCCGATCCATCCCGTTTTTTAATCACAACAATATCAAGGAGATTCACATGCACATCAAATCCGCAATCGTGTTGACTGCCGCGCTCGTCGCGGGCACCGCCGGTGCCCAGGGCTTGGTTACGCAACGCTCGCTGTCGATGAATGCCGCACTCGAATTGGCGCAGGCCAGTCTTGAGAAATGCCGTGCTGACGGCTACCTCGTCACGGTGACGGTGATCAACCGCCACGCCACCGTTCTGGTGACATTGTCGGACGATGGCGTCAATCCGCACACGGTGGAGAACAGCATGCGCAAGGCTTACACCGCCTTCACCACGCGCACCCCGACAGTGGAAATGGCGAAGCGTGGCCAACCCGGACTGGCGAGCTTCATGCTGCTTGACAAGATCACGGCGCTGGACGGCGCGCTGCCGATATTTGCCGGCAAGGAACTGGTCGGTGCCATCGGTATCTCCGGGGCGCCAGGTGGCGAAAAAGACACTGCCTGCGCCAATGTGGGCATGCAGAAAATCGCCAAGTATCTGGCCAACTAAGCGATCGATCCTTGCGGCATTCGACACGCGGGGTACCCCCGCCGAGCGTCGCTCAGGTGGCCCCAGTCAGCGGTGCGGGGCGCTTGCGCAAGCGCCCCGTGTCTTCAAGGCACTGCATCATCAGCACAGCGCTCGGCGACAGCGCGCGCGCGCGGCTCCAGGTCATGCCGACCGGCCGCACCAGCTTGGGCAATTCGAGCGGCAGGATGGATATCAGGCCAAGCTCTTCGTAGTGGCGTGCCACCTCGCGTGACAGGCACGCGAGCGCACTGCTGATCTGCAGGTACATCACGATCACGTGCACTGACAGCGATTCGATCGAATTGTTGGGGATCGGCACACCGTTGCGTTGAAACGCATCTTCCAGCGGGTCGCGCAGCAGTGACCCCGCCGGGGGCAATACCCAGGGGTAGTGGCCCAGGTCTGCCCACTTGAGCTTGCGCAGTCGGGCGAGCGGATGGGCGCGGCCCGCCACCACGGTGGTGCGTTCCTCGAACAGGATTTTCTCGTCGAGGTCACGCTCGGCGCCGTTGTGCGGCAGGGTGCCGACGATCAGGTCTAGCTTGCCGGCGCGCAGCTCCGGCAACAGCGTATCCATGGTGCCCTCGCGAATGAAAATGGTGGTGCCGGGCGCGCGTTGCTTGAGCAGCGCCACCGCGCGCGGCAAGAGGGCGGGTGCAGCGGCGGGCAGGGCGCCGACCGCCGCCTTGCCCGATGATCCCTGCATGAGGTCGCGCAATTCGTCGCGCGCTTGCGCCAGGTCGCCCAGTACGGATCGCGCGTGGCGGATCATGCAGGCACCATAAGCCGTTGGGTTGACGCCGCGCGCGCTGCGTTCGAACAAAGTCAACCCCAGGCCGCGTTCCAGTTCGGCGAGCGCCTTGGACACGGCCGGCTGGCTCACGTTGAGGCTTGCGGCCACCTTGCCGACGTTGCGAAAGTCGTCGAGCGACACCAGCATTTGCAGGTGCCGCGGTTTCAGGTTGGCGCGGATGTACCAGTCGAGTTGTGCCATGTTGTGCCCTTGTTCAAGTCCGCGCGGCGGGGGTCTGTTCGATGCATCGCCCGACGCTGATTCAATATTACCTAAAGGTTATGTCTATCGCCATATTTTTCATTAGACGGTTATGCAATCGAATGGGAGTATCTTGGCTGGGCAAACGCAGTGTGCATGGCCCGGCGGAGGATCTGGATGCAGGTAATCGTCATCGGTGGCGGCATTGGCGGTCTGAGCACGGCGCTGGCCTTGCACGCGGTCGGCATCCCGGTGCGTGTGTTCGAATCTGTTCCCGAAATGGCCGCCGTGGGCGTGGGCATCAACATTCAGCCCAATGCGGTTCGCGAATTGACCGAGCTCGGTTTGGGTGAGGAACTCGCGCGCAACGCGGTCGCTACGGCCGAGCTGGCCTATTACTCCAAGCATGGCCAATTGATCTGGAGCGAGCCGCGCGGCATCGCGGCCGGCTATCACTGGCCGCAGTACTCGATCCATCGCGGCGCCTTGCAGATGATCCTTTACGAAGCGGTGCGCGCGCGCATCGGCAGCCAGAACATCCTGACCGGGCATACGCTGCAATCGTTCGCGCAAGACGCAGAGGGTGTTACCGCGCAGTTCATCGACCGCGCTACCGGGACGCAGCTTGAAGCGGCGCGTGGTGACATCCTGATCGGCGCCGATGGCATTCATTCGACAGTGCGGCGCCACTACTATCCGAACGACGAAGTCCATTTCGGCGGCCAGTTGATGTGGCGCGCGGCGGTCGACTGGGCACCGTTTCTCACCGGGCGCTCGATGATCATCGCCGGTCATCGCGACCAGAAGATCGTCGCCTATCCGATGCTGACCCTGCCCGATGGCCGGGTGCAAATGAACTGGATCGCGGAACTCGGCCGCCCGGGCGGCCCGCCACCGCGCGAAGACTGGAACCGCCGCGTCGACAAATCGGTGTTTGCCGCGCAGTTTGGCAACTGGAAATTCGACTGGCTGGACGTACCGGCGATGATTGAGGCTACCGATGTCAGCTTCGAATTTCCCAAGATCGACCGCAACCCGGTCGAGCGCTGGACCTTTGGCCGGGTCACCCTCGCCGGCGATGCCGCGCATCCGATGCACCCGGTTGGCTCGCAAGCCGGCTCGCAGGCAGTGGTTGATGGCCGTGTGATCGCCTATCACCTCGCCACCTGCAAGGATCCGCAGCAGGCGTTGCAGCGCTATCAGGACGAACGCCTGCCGGCAATGCGCGACATCACCCTGGGCAACCGCACGCTCGGACCCGAAGTGGTGATGCAAATCGTCGAGGAACGGGCGCCCGACGGCTTTACCAACCTGCACGACATCCTGCCGCCGGCCGAGCTGGCTTCACGCGCCGCCGAGTTCAAGGAAAAAGCCGGATTCGCGGTTGAGGCGCTCAATCGACGCACTTCGTACTCGATCAATTAGCACGCACGTAGATTCACCCCAACCAAAGGAGAAATGGCTCATGAAAAATGGAATCTTCAAATCGCTGGTTCGCATCGTTGGCGGCGCACTCTTCGCATGCGCCGCCTTCAGTGCCACCGCCCAAACTGCGGCCATCGAGCAGCGGCTCGAAAACGCCCTGCGCGATCTCGGGTTTGCCGATGGCAAGATGCCCGCGCTCAAACCGGCATTTGGCAACTATGTCGATTCAGTACAGGTCGGCAACCTGCTATTTCTGTCCAGCGCAGCACCACAACGGCCCGACGGCCAGTTCGTCAAGGGCCGCGTACCTGACCAGGTGAACGTCGGCCAGGCGGTGGTCGCAGCCAAGCTCGCCTGCGTGCGCCAGGTCAACCGCATGAAACTAGTGCTCGGTGACCTCGGGCGCGTCAAGCGCATCGTCTTCGTCAAGGGCAAGATACTTGCGCAGGCCGATTTCACGGACCACACCAAGATTACGGATGGCTGCTCGGCATTTCTAGTGGAAGTGTTCGGCGATGCCGGCAAGCATGCGCGCACTACTGAAGGCATCATTTCCGCGCCGTTTGGCGTGACGGTCGAAGTCGAGACCATCATCGAAGTCAACAATTGACGCGACTGCAATGAGCCACGCCATCGAGCCGCTCTACGTGCGCTACCAGGTCCCCGACCTGGTACGCATGGAGGCGTTTTTGCATGATTTCGGCATGTCGCGGGTTGGTCTGGACGCGACCCAGCTGTTCATGCGCGGCAGCGGTAGTACACCGTATCTGTACGAGGCGGTCGCCGGGCCCGAGGCGCGCTTTCTGGGCGCCGGGTTTGGTGTTGGTGAGTACGCCGATCTTGAACGGGTGGCGGCACTTGAAGGCTCCGGCCCGATTGAGGCAATTACTGACGCACCCGGCGGCGGCCATCGCGTACGTATGCGCATGGCCGATGGTTTCGAGATCGACGCGGTGCACGGCGCCGCTGCGGCAGTGCCGCTCGACACCCGAAATGCCATCGCCCTTAACACTGCACGTACCAAACCACGGACCAACCAGTTCGTGCGGATTGCCCACGCGATCGCCCCGGTGACCAAACTCGGGCACTTTGTTCTGCATGTGCGTGACCATCGCGCGGCGGTTGCCTGGCTGCGCCAGCGTTTCGGATTGATCCCCTCGGACTATATGGGCCCTCCGGGCGATCCGGCCGACGCGGCCGGTACCTTCCTGCGCGTCAACCGCGGCGAACAACTGGTAGACCACCATTGCCTGCTGGTGCTCGGCACCGACTCACCGGGCGTACACCACTGCTCTTTCGAAGTCGAGGATGTCGACGCGGTAATGGCCGGCCATGATTACCTGCAGGAGCGTGGGTACACGCTCGATTGCGGCGTCGGCCGGCACCTGCTCGGCAGCCAGATATTTGATTACTGGCGCGACCCATTCGGATTTCGCATCGAGCATTACACCGATGGCGACATGGTCAATCATTTGCACCAGCCGGCCATTTTCTCCGGTAGCGCGGACGAAACCACACAGTGGGGAGCTCGTCCGCCGAAGGACTTCTTTGAATGAATGCTGCACTTGTGAGCGGGGAATGCCGTCATGACGATTGAACAGATTCTGAGCCCGGAGGTGGCCGAGCCAGCACCCGGCATGTGGTCCAACTGCCTTCGGGCAGGCGACACCGTTTATGTCTCGGGCCTCACCGCACGCGACAAAAGCCAGCAAGCTGCCGGCGGCAGCGAATACGATCAGGCACGCTTGATCTTCGCCCGCATGGGAGCACTGGTGAAAGCGGCCGGCGGCTCGCTGGCCGACGTCGTCAAGCTCAATATTTACCTTACCAACATCGGCAATCGCGAGCAGGTGTGGCGCGCGCGCCGCGAAAGCTTCAGCGGTGTTTTCCCCGCCTGCACGCTGGTCGAGGTCAGCAAGCTGGCACCGGGGATTGACGTCGAAATCGAGGCCGTGGCGATGCTCAACCAGGGCGGACGCCCGGCGGCAGCATGAACGCTCCTGAATCTTTCGCGCTGTCCCCCGCCACGCGTCACAAGCTGGCGCGTGTCGGCTCCGCCAACATCGCCAACGCCCTGCTCAAGCGCGGTTTCCGGAATGCCTACATGCTGGGCATCGCGCCACTCTCGCAGGATCAGGAGCAACTGGTCGGCCCCGCCTACACCTTGCGCTTCATTCCGTCGCGCGAAGACATCGACACCATGGCCAATTACAGCCGCACCGACAATTTGCACCGGCGCGCCATCGAGGAGTGTCCGTCAGGCCACGTGCTCGTGATCGATACCAACGGCAGCGCGACGGCCTCATCGGCAGGGGATCTGATGGCGGCGCGTCTGCGCAAGCGCGGCGTGGCCGGGTTGGTCACCGATGGTGGCTATCGCGACACCCCGGCGATCCGCAAGACTGGCCTGCCGGCATTTCAGTATCGTTCCGCGCCCCCGGCGACGCCGATCGCCATGCACCCGGTCGAGTTGAATGGCCCGATTGGCTGTGCCGGTGTGGCGGTCTATCCGGGCGATGTGGTGGTCGGTGATGGCGAAGGTGTTGTCGTGATTCCGCGCCACCTCGTCGAGGAAGTTGCCGACGACGCCATCGATGCGGTCGAGTACGAAGCCTTCGCCGAGTTGCAGATCGCCCACGGGCGGTCCATCTTTGAAGTGTTTCCGGCCACCGAATCGAGCCGCAGGGAATACGATGCCTGGGCGGCAGCGGGCCGCCCCGTACTGGAGGAGCAGACATGACACCGAACGAAGCGATGATGAAAACCCTGGAGGTCCTGATCCGCAAGGAAGACCTCGACCCGGCCAAATGGCTCGATTTTCCCGACTACGGCTTCAAGCAATACTTCCTCTGGAAAAATGCCGAGACCGGTGCATCGATCGCACTGCTCGAGTACCAGAAGGGCGGTCGCATCCCGATCAAGCACTCGCACGCGTCGAACCAGTTCATGTATTGCCTCGAAGGCAATTATGAATACACCGACTCGGGCTTGCGTCTGACACCGGGGTCGTTTTACATGAACCCGAAAGACCATCCGCATGGGCCCACCATTGCGCATGAGCGCAGCGTGCTGATCGAAATCTACGACGGCCCGCATTACTATGACAAGCCGGTTTTTCACACCGATGAAACCATCGGCGATTTTTTAAAAAAACCCTGACTACCAACCGCCCCAAGAACTCGCCACCAACCACCATGTTCGACACCAAAGACATCCTCGCCCAATTCGGTTTTCAAGCGATTCAACCCGGTGCCTGCTCCGGCGCGGGCCGCTGGGGCGACGTCGCCGGCCGCACGGTGTTCGACGCCGTCAATCCGGCGGACGAGACCGTGACGGCGCGCCTGGCCGCGGCATCAGCACAAGACTATGAGGCGATCGTGCGCGATGCGCTGGCCGCGCACCAGACCTGGCGCGTGGTCCCCGCGCCGCGCCGCGGCGAACTGGTGGCGCGCATCGGTGACCTGATCGAGCAAAACCTCGACGGCGTCGCTGCGCTGGTCGCGCTCGATACCGGCAAATCGCTGATGGAAGCCAAGGGCGAAGTGCGCGAGTGCATCGACATGGCCGGCATGGCGGCGGGCCAGTCGCGCATGCTCTATGGCTTCACCCAGCAGTCGCAGCGGGCGCGCCACCGCATGTACGACCAGTGGCTGCCGCTCGGTGTGGTGGGCGTGATCTCGGCCTACAACTTTCC
>JANLTL010000236.1:0-8299 GCA_031362905.1 Burkholderiales bacterium
AAGCACAGTGAAATCACCGAATGCGTGAGAAAGAATCTCGATAAATATTTTCGTGACCTCGACGGCGCAAAGCCGAACCCGGTTTACGACATGGTGCTTCACGCTGTGGAGAAGCCAATGATCGAGATCGTCCTGCGGGAAGCGCAGGGCAACCAGACCGTCGCGTCCACCATTCTCGGCATCAATCGCAACACCCTGCGCAAAAAAATGCAGCTGCACAAGATCAAATAGGGAACAGGGACACACATGACCATCAGCCAAGCCTTGCTCTCGGTGTCGGACAAGGCCGGCATTGTTGATTTCGCGCGCGCATTGCATCAGCGCGGGGTGCGCTTGCTCTCGACCGGCGGCACCGCCAAGGCACTGCGCGACCACGAGATCCCGGTCATCGAAGTCTCGGACTACACCGGCTTTCCCGAGATGCTTGACGGCCGCGTCAAGACCTTGCACCCGAAGATCCACGGCGCGCTGCTTGGGCGCCGCTCACTGCCCGAGCACGTCGCCAAAATGCGCGAGCACGGTATCGAGAACATTGACCTCGTCTGTGTCAACCTGTATCCGTTTACACAAACGATTGCCAAGCCCGATTGTTCGCTAGACGATGCGATTGAAAACATCGACATCGGCGGCCCGGCCATGATTCGCTCGGCTGCGAAAAACTGGGAGCACGTCACCGTCGTTGTGGATCCGGCGGACTATGCGCGTGTGCTCGACGAGATGTCTGCGCACGAAGGCACGACCACGCGCGCGACGCGCTTTGCGCTGGCGGCAAAAGTGTATTCGCACACCGCGGCCTATGACGGCGCGATCAGCAGCTATCTCACGTCGATTCCGTCGCTCGCTCCCGACGGTACGCCTGCGTCCACTGCCGCCGCCGGCAGCGGCGGCGATGCACCCATCGTCGCCGCGACTTCACCGCAGCGCAGCGACTTTCCCGGCACCCTCAATCTGCATTTTTCCAAAGTGCAGGAGATGCGCTACGGTGAGAACCCCCACCAGAGCGCTGCCTTCTATCGCGAAGCCATGCCGGTCGCCGGCTCGCTCGCCGCCTACACACAGTTGCAGGGCAAGGATCTCTCGTATAACAATATTGCCGACGCGGACGCGGCGTGGGAATGCGTCAAGTCGTTTGACCGCACCATCGCCGCCTGCGTGATCGTGAAGCATGCCAACCCGTGCGGCGTCGCCATCGGTCTCCATCCCCTCGATGCCTACTCAAAAGCGCTCAAGACCGACCCCACCTCGGCCTTCGGCGGCATCATCGCCTTCAATGGCGTGCTCGATGGAGCGGCAGCCGAAGCGGTCGCCAAACAATTTGTCGAAGTCGTGATCGCCACCGGCTACGACGCCCGGGCGCGTGAGGTGTTTACGGCCAAACAAAACGTGCGCTTGCTCGTTGTCCCGCTGGCCAACCAGGAAAGCCTGGGAGAAAGCCGCTACGACATGAAGCGCGTCGTCGGTGGTCTGCTGGTGCAATCGTCCGACACCAAGAACGTGCTGCAGGCCGACTTGAAAGTCGTCACCAAACGGGCGCCCGCCGTGGCGGAGATGGCAGACCTTCTGTTTGCCTGGCGCGTCGCCAAATTCGTGAAGTCCAACGCCATCGTGTTTTGCGGCGGCGGCATGACCCTCGGTGTCGGTGCCGGCCAGATGAGCCGTGTCGACTCGACACGTATCGCCGCGATCAAGGCGGAGAACGCCGGCCTGTCGCTCAAAGGCGCCGCGGTCGCCTCCGATGCCTTTTTCCCGTTCCGCGACGGCATCGACGTCCTCGCCGCCGCTGGGGCCAAAGCCGTCATCCAGCCCGGCGGCTCCATGCGCGATGAGGAAGTAATCGCCGCCGCCAACGAGCACGGCATCGCGATGGTCACCACCGGCATCCGGCATTTCCGCCATTGAACGTGCCTAGTGTGCGTATCCTGGGCATCGACCCCGGCCTGCGCGCCACCGGCTACGGCGTCATAGAGGCGCAGGGCACCAAGCTCGCTTATGTGGCGAGCGGCACCGTGCGCATTCCGGCCGGCGATGAATTGCCGGTACGACTAAAGGCCATCCTAGACGGCCTGGCTGAAGTGATCGCCACGTATCAACCTGCGATTGCGGTCATCGAAAAAGTCTTCGTCAACAGCAACCCGCAATCGACACTGCTGCTCGGCCAGGCGCGCGGCGCGGCAATCTGTGCACTGGTCATCGCCAACCTGCCGGTGAGTGAATACACCGCACTGCAGATCAAACAAGCTGTCGCGGGCCACGGCAAGGCGCAAAAAAGTGCAGTGCAGGAAATGGTGCGGCGCCTGCTGAAGCTCTCGGGCACGCCCAGCCCGGATTCGGCCGATGCCCTGGCCGCGGCGATTTGCCATACCAGTCACATCGGCGTACAAACCCAGGTCGGCGGGCGGCTGGCGCGATTGGGTTTGCGGGTCAAGGGCGGGCGCCTGGTTTGAATCAATTGCCTGCCTGAGAGCCGCTCCCACCAAGGCATTCGGAAATCACTGCCCGGCGAACCGCTCCCAGAGCGGCTTCCAGAGGCATCGTCGAATACAAATGTGTTGAGCGAATCCATACAGTAGTCGCCCGCAACCGCACTGCTAAACTTGCGCAAATGATCGGTCGCCTCACCGGAATCCTGCTCGAAAAAAATCCGCCGCACGTGCTCATCGACTGCGGCGGCGTCGGCTACGAAGCCGATGTGCCGATGTCGACGCTCTACGGCCTGCCTGACACGGGTGGCAAGGTGGTGCTGTACACCCAGCTCATCGTGCGCGAAGACGCGCACCTGCTCTACGGTTTCGCCACGACGCAGGAGCGCGAGGCGTTTCGCCAGCTCACCAAGATTTCCGGCGTCGGGCCGCGCACTGCGCTCGCCGTGTTGTCGGGCATGAGCGTCGCCGAATTGGCGCAAGCAGTGACAATGCAGGAGGCCGGACGCCTGACCAAGGTGCCGGGCATCGGCAAGAAGACCGCCGAGCGCCTGCTGCTTGAACTCAAGGGCAAGCTCGGCGCCGATCTCTCGTCGGTGATCGACATCAACCGCCCCGCGCCTGCCGGTAACGACGTGCTCAATGCGCTGCTTGCGCTCGGTTACAGCGACAAGGAAGCCTTGCTCGCGATCAGGCAGATTCCGGAAGGATTGTCGGTATCCGAGGGCATTCGACATGCGTTGAAGTCGCTCTCGAAAGCCTGACCGATGGCCATCGAACCCGACCGCCTCACTTCAATCGCCGGCCCTGGCGGTGGCGCCGACCGCATCATCTCGGCTGCGCCGGTATCGAAGCAGGAAGAAGCTTTCGAGCGTGCGCTGCGCCCGAAGATGCTCGATGAATACATCGGCCAGGAGAAGGTGCGCGAGAAGCTCTCCATCTTCATCGAAGCGTCGCGCAAACGCAAGGAAGCGCTCGATCACGTGCTGCTGTTCGGCCCGCCCGGCCTCGGCAAGACCACGCTCGCGCACATCATCGCGCACGAGATGGGCGTCAACCTGCGCCAGACCTCGGGGCCGGTGTTGGAGCGCGCTGGCGATCTTGCTGCGTTGCTGACCAACCTCGAAGCCAATGACGTGCTGTTCATCGACGAGATTCACCGCCTGTCGCCAGTGGTTGAGGAGATTTTGTACCCGGCGCTCGAAGACTACAAGATTGACATCATGATTGGCGAGGGGCCTGCTGCGCGCTCAGTGAAGCTTGATTTGCAACCCTTTACGCTGATCGGCGCGACCACGCGTGCCGGCATGCTCACCAATCCACTGCGTGACCGCTTCGGCATCGTCGAGCGCCTTGAGTTTTATTCACCGGAAGAATTGACGCGCATCGTCAAGCGCTCGGCCAGCTTGCTTAAAGTAGAGACCAGTGATGACGGCGCGTTGGAAGTGGCGCGCCGTTCGCGCGGCACGCCGCGCATCGCCAATCGCCTGCTGCGCCGTGTGCGCGACTACGCCGAGGTGCGCGCCGACGGCACGGTGAGCAAGACGATTGCCGACAACGCCCTCAAGATGCTCGATGTCGACGCCATCGGTTTGGACATGATGGATCGCAAGCTGCTCGCCGCGATCATCGAAAAATTTGCCGGCGGCCCGGTCGGGCTCGACAACGTGGCCGCCGCGATTGGCGAAGAGCCGGACACGATTGAGGATGTGCTCGAACCCTATTTGATCCAGCAAGGCTATTTGCAGCGCACGCCGCGCGGGCGCGTGGCCACGGTGCTGGCCTACCGCCACTTCGGCATCACGCCGCCGGCTGCGCCGCCCACCCAGGATTTGTTTTGAGGCATTAACCCCATTCGGGATGGCGATTCGTTTCCAGGCAAGAGAGCGAATCCTCCTCGTGTGACGCTGGCAGCGGCAGCACAATCAGGGTTTGCCCTATGCGGGGATAACCCGCATCCACCGAAACCATGGGCCTGCCTGCAGGTTCTACTGCACACAACAGGCTCGTTCAATCCGGAGAATGCCTCATGTCTACCGCACCCATGATTCGAAAACTGGCTGCATTGTCGATTTTGCTCGGCGCAACCGGGCCCGCCGCCGCTTTCTGCGGCTTCTACGTCGGCAAGGCCGACGCGAGCCTGTTCAACGAAGCCTCCAAGGTGGTGATGGTGCGCGATGGCGACCGCACCACCATCAACATGCTCAATGATTATCAGGGCCCGTTGAAGGAGTTTGCCATCGTGGTGCCGGTGCCCGAGGTGCTCAAGAAGGAGCAGGTGCGCACGCCTTACAAGGCCTTGTTTGACCGGCTCGACGCCTACTCCGCGCCACGCTTGGCAGAGTATTTCGATCCGGATCCGTGTACGCCACCGCGGGCCGAGCTGCGTATGCAAAGCGCCCCGCGCCCGGCAGCCATGGCTGCACCCATGGCCCGCGAAGACAGCGCCAAAAAGCTTGGCGTCACCATCGAAGCCGAGTACACCGTCGGCGCCTATGACATCGTGATCCTCGGCGCCAAGGAGTCGGACGGGCTGGAGACCTGGCTCACCCAAAGCGGCTACCGCATCCCGCAGGGGGCCTCCAAGGCGCTCGCGCCCTACATACGACAAGGCATGAAGTTCTTTGTCGCCAAGGTCAACCTTGAAGAGCAGGCCAAGACCGGTTCGAATTTGTTGAGCCCGCTCGCGTTCTCGTTCAAGAGCGAAAAATTCATGCTGCCGATTCGCCTTGGCATGGTCAACGCCAAAGGCCCGCAAGACCTTGTGGTGTGGATGCTGACCCCGAAGGGCCGGGTCGAGACCACCAACTACCGCACGGTGAAACTGCCGGCCGACATCGATATTCCCACTTACATCAAGACCGACACCAAACAGGATTTTGCGGCCTTCTACAAGACCATGTTCCAAACCCAGGCGGCGCGCGAGCAGTATCGCGTGGTGTTCACCGAGTATTTCTGGGACATGAGCTGGTGCGATCCCTGTGCGGCCGATCCGCTCTCGGTGCAGGAGCTGCGCAACCTCGGCGTGGACTGGATCAAGGCTGACGCGGCCAATGGCGGCGGCACACGCCGCCAGTTTCGCGGTGACTCCGACGCACGGCCAGTGATGCTGACGCGCCTGCATCTGCGTTACACGCCCGAGACCTTTCCCGAAGATCTGATGTTTCATGAGACCGGTGACCGCCAGAACTACCAGACACGTTACGTGCTGCGTCATGCCGCCAAGGTCGCGCCCAATGCCTGTCCGCAGGCACCGGCCTATCTGAGGCAAGTCAATGCCCGCAAGGAGAAAGAGGCGCAGACCCTCGCCACGCTCACCGGGTGGGATATCAGCCAGGTGCGTAACAGCTACGGCATCGCGCGGCGCGAACCCGACGGCTGGCAGCGCCTGTTCAACGTCACGCCCTGATCCACCAGGACCCGAGCCGGCCATGAAAGACCATCTCATGCATCCGGCTGGAAGCCTTGTGCGCCAAGGGTTTTCAGCCCTCATCCGTTCCAGGGCGCCGATCCATGCGGTTCTTGGAGCAATCGCCCTGACCAGATCGCGCCTTGCCGCGCTCGACGCGCGTCTCTACCAAATCCTGTTTCTGTCGACGCTGCTCACCTTTGGCGTACTGTTGCGCGATTTCAGCCTGCAATGGCAGCAAATGGCGCTGACGTTTGCGGCCGGTCTGGCGACCCAGTGGTATTGGGTACGGCGGCTGGGCCTAGGGCAGGTCGGCTTGCTATCGGCCCTGATCACCTGCTTTGGCTTGTCGATCCTGCTGCGTGCCGACTCCTGGTGGGTGCACCCGCTTGCCGCCGCGCTGGCGATGTCGGCCAAGTTCCTGTTGCGCTGGAACGGCAAGCATCTGTTCAACCCGGCAAATCTGGGGGTCATCATCGCCATCACTCTATTGCCAGGCACCTGGATCTCACCGGGGCAGTGGGGCAACGATCTCGCTGCTGCGGTGCTTTTCATCGCTTTGGGAAGCGTTGTCACGCAACGTGCACGGCGGGTGGATACGAGCTGGATTTTCCTTGGCACCTTCCTTGCGCTGATGGCTTTGCGCCTGTGGTGGATCGAGGTGCCGCCGGCGCGCATCGGCACACTCCTGTTGCATCAATTGCAAAACGGCGCGCTATTGCTGTTCACCTTTTTCATGATTTCGGATCCCATGACCACGCCCAACCACAGCGGTGCGCGCGTGTTCCATGCGATCTTGGTGGCAGTGCTGGCGTGGGCTTGGCAGATGCTGTTGTACCAGCCGGCCGGGCCGGTGTGGGCCCTGTTTCTTCTGGCGCCGCTGGTGCCGCTGCTGGATCACTTGTTCACAGGGGCCAAACATGCCTGGAAGCGCCCGCAAACGGACATCATTGGGCCGAGAAGCACCCCACCCCTCGGTTAAAATTCGCACATGACCGTCACCCAAGACCTTTCGATCCTTTCGCTCATCACCGGTGCCAGCGTGCCGGTGCAGGCCGTCATGGCGCTGCTGCTGATCGTGTCGCTGATGAGCTGGACTTATATCTTCCGTAAATGGTTTGTCCTCAGGAAGGCCGCCGAGCAGACCGAGCAGTTCGAGCGCGATTTCTGGAGCGGCAACGACCTCAATGCCCTGTATCAGTCAGCGGCAAATGACAGGCATGGCGCCGGCAGCCTCGAACGCATTTTCGAAGCCGGCATGCGCGAGTACTCCAAACTCAAGGCCTCGCAGCGTGCCGACACCGCCGTGCAACTCGAAGGCGCACGCCGCGCCATGCGCGCGGCCTATCAGCGCGAGATGGATTTTCTCGAATCGCATCTGGCGTTCCTCGCCTCGGCCGGCTCGGTGTCGCCCTACGTTGGCCTGTTCGGCACGGTGTGGGGCATCATGAATTCCTTTCGCGGTCTCGCCAACGTGCAGCAGGCCACCCTCGCCAATGTGGCCCCCGGCATCGCCGAAGCACTGGTCGCCACTGCCATCGGCCTGTTCGCCGCGATTCCCGCCGTGGTCGCCTACAACCGTTACTCGCACGACATCGACCGCCTCGCCAACCGCTTCGAGAGCTTCATTGAAGAGTTCTCGAACATATTGCAGCGGCAGGCGCGTTAGGCGTGGCCGGCGTGACCAACCGGGGCGGCGGCATGCGCAATTCGCGCCGCCGCATGATGAACGAGATCAACGTCGTGCCCTACATCGACGTGATGCTGGTGCTGCTGGTGATCTTCATGGTCACGGCACCGTTGGTGACGCCGGGGCAGATTGAACTGCCATCGGTGGCCAAATCGTCCAACGCGCCGGCGCAACCGATTGAAATCATCATCCTCGAGAACGGCACTCTGCGCCTGCGCGAGCGCGGCGCGGCACAGGTAGACAAAGCCGCAGACCGCGCCGAAATCGTGAAATACGCCAAGGCGCGGCAGACCGAAAAAGCCGACATCCCGGTGGTTATTTCCGCTGACAAAAGCGTCAAGTACGAGGCCGTGCTGGCGGTGATGGATGAATTGCAGAAGGCGGATGTGAAACGCATTGGCCTTTCTGTCAAACCGGCAGGCAAGTGACGCGCGGCACCGGCAAAAGCATGAGACGCCAACACCGGCCCGGCACGAGAGCGGCGAGCACCCTGGTGAGCACCCTGGTGAACAGCATCGCCACCGCATTGCCCGCGCAACACCGCACATCGACATGAGCGCCGCCACCCTTAACTTGCCCTATACCCCAGGCAGCAACAATGCCGGGGCACTGCGCTCGTTTGTGCTGGCGGTCATGGTGCATTGCCTGCTGATCGGGTTTCTCTATTTCGGGATACGCTGGCAGAGCGCGCCGCCCGAAGTTTATTCGGCGGAACTATGGATGCCCCCTCAAGCGGTTCCGGTACCGGCTCCCGCACCAAAAGTCGAAGCGCCGGTCGAA
>JANLTL010000264.1:0-14945 GCA_031362905.1 Burkholderiales bacterium
GCGGCGGGTGGCGGCGGACTGTCATCGATATCGAAGTCGAGATCGATGGAAACCGGCGTCTTCCCCTGCATGGCTTCGAGAGCCACAGTCTTGGTCATCGGATCATCTGCGGACAGCGTGGCCGCTCCCGGTCCGCCGAACACCGGCATGGTTACGGTCTTGTCATTGGCTGACGCCGCTGCGCTAGCCGCTGCTGCCAACGCACCCGAACCCAAGGTAACTGTCGACGCTGAATCGCCTCCCGCCATCACCGCAGCCGCAGCCCCGCCGCCATACAGTGAGTTGCCCGGGTCAATGGTCTTACCGAGCATCGCGGCGCGTTCCCACTGCTCGCCGGTGCCACCAGTGGCGGCGTGCAGTTCATGCGCAGTAGCGCCGAAAGAAGCAACGTCACCACGCTGGCTGTAGATTTCCAGCAATTTGAGTCGAACGGTCTGGCGATTCGGGTCTTTTTGCAGCGCTTCCTTGAGTATCTCTTCTGCCTGTGCATCGCGACCATACGCCATGTACACATCGGCCTCGGCGACTGGATCGACCTCATCGGTATCCACCGCGGCACTGCCGGCAGAGGAAAAATCGCTTTGGAACGAGCTATTGCTGGTGTCGATGCTTTGACCGCCGGTATTGCCAAAGACGGAATTGGCCTTCAGATCACCACCAGTAACGATGCTGTTTTGAAAGCCTGTGGTTGCCTCTTTACGCTTGCGGCGCACGGCATATGCCGCGTAGCCGCCGAGTAGCGCCAACACACCGCCGCCTCCGGCGAGGTAAAGCGGGTTGTCGAGAAATTCATCGGCCAGACTGGGTTCCGGCTTGGGCGGCGGCGGGGGTGCCGCCTTTTTGGGAGCAGGTTTGGCGTCTGTCTTGGGTGCCGATTCCGCCGCCTTCGGAGCATCTGTCTTTGGGGCATCACCTTTGGGGGCATCGGCCTTTGGGGCATCAGCCTTGGGAGCATCGGCTTTTGCCATTTCGCCCTTGCTGGCAGCAACCGCACCTGCCGCCTTTGCGTCCGGCGCTTTTGCGGGTTCAGCCGCTTTCGGCGCATCCGCGACTTTAGCCGCTTCGGGGGCCTTCGCATCCGCGGCCTTGGCCGCTACCACCGGAGCAGAAGCCGGTGGAACCGCTTTAGGCGGCTCAGCCTTGGGGGCTTCCGGCGCTTTGGGGGGGGCTGCTGGTGCTGGCGCCACGGCGACCGGCACGGCTTTGGGTGCATCCGGTGTTTTGGGCGGCACCACGGGTACCGGAGCAGCTTTGGGTGCTTCTGCCTTGGCAGGTGCTGCTGGTGCTGCGGGCGGCGCCACGACCGGTCCCTGGGCAACCTGCGGGCCTTTGGCTTGCGCGCCCTTCTGCAGATCGGCCATACTTTGACTTTTGAGCTCTGCCAACTTCTGCAGATCCTTGACGTTCCGCTCCAGTTCAGCCTGGCGCGCTTTGGCGTCACGCAATTCACGCTCTTTGGAGATGCGGTCTTCAGTACCCGCGCGCGGTTTCGGCGCGCCTTTGGCCGCTGCCGCCGGATCTGCCTTGGACAATTTCAGTTGATCGCCGGTTGCACCCGGCGCGGCCCTGTCTTCCACTCGGGCAGTAATGCGGCCCCGGGCATCACGCTTTTCCGCAACCGGCTTGGCCGCAGGGGCAGCCTGCGCGCCCGTGGCAAGCTTCTCGGAATAGGCTTTCCAGTCGGCAGACTGCGCGGCTATGAGCCGATTCGCATCGGCAGGCGCAACAGCCACCGCAGCTTCCTTGTCGGGAATCGAGAGAATCACACCGCTCTTGAGCCGATTGACGTTGCCGCCAATAAATGCGTCCTGATTGGCGCGCTGAATCGCGACCAGCATCTGATCGAGCGTCACGCCGTCAGTCAGGGCCTGCCGTGCGATCTTGCCTGCCGTGTCGCCTTTTTTGACTTCGTAACTGCCTTTAGCGGAAGCGGCCTTCGGTTGCACGCTGGGGCGCACAGGTGTTGGCGTGGCGACTGGTGCCGGCACGGGTGTTGGCGTGGCGACTGGTGCGGGTGCCGCGGCCGGTTGAGTAACTGGCGGTGCAGGTTTGCGCTCGGGAGCGGCGGGCGGCGGCGCCGGCTCCGACGCCGGACGCATGTCGACTGGGTCAAGCAGAAAAGTGTATTCCCGCAGCAGGCGTCCGTTTGCCCAAGTCAACTCCACCAGCAAGTCAACAATCGGATCATTGACCGGCGAGTTCGATGTCAAACGTACAAAATACTGCCCGTCGGCACGGCGCTCCACCGTCATGCGCACGTTCAGCAATGACGCATTGAAGTCGCGCCCGGCATCGCGATACGCGGCAGGTGACCCCAGACGCGCCACCAAGCTGCCAGCTTCATCACGCGAAACCGACGTCAGGTCGATCTCGGCACTCAGCGGCTGGCCCAACCCGGAAGTCACATTGATGCGACCCAGGCCCGCTGCATACGCTGGCGCCACCAGTACCGCACTCGACAAAGCCAGAGCGGTAGCAGCGACGATTTTCTTGAGTTTGAGTTGTCTCACGGTGTGAACCCCCGGCTCCCTGTTAACCCGACCGAACACTTGGCGTCATCTGGGCGGCCAATATTGTCTCTGGCTCGTATGTTACCTGCCGCTATCTGCAACGGCCTGCGAATCCTGCCGAAAATGCAAACAACCCGATCCTTAGCCGAAGCGGCAACCAGCGGGTCCGTTTCCAATTTATGAAGGTAACATCAAAAGGTTAGCGATGCAAGCTAAGTAGCGACTTGAAGTATGGCCGAGCGCTAGTTTGTTGCGCCCCGGATGCACGACGCGACTGTCTCCGTGCCGCATGGGCAGTCTCTAGGCGCCGGGGCAACACTCTCCTCCAACGCTGGTTTATGTCCTGAATACGTCAGTCTACCAACATGCGCAGCATGCGCCGGAGTGGTTCGGCAGCGCCCCAAAGCAACTGATCACCCACGGTGAATGCCGATAAATACTGCGGCCCCATCGCCATCTTGCGCAGGCGCCCTACCGGGGTTGCCAAGTGCCCGGTGACCGCAGCCGGCGACAGTTGCTCGATGCTTGCCTCGCGCGTATTCGGCACCACCTTTGCCCACGGGTTGGCTGCCGCCAGGATTCCCTCTATCTCGTCCAATGGCACGTCCCGCTTCAATTTGATCGTCAGCGCCTGGGAATGGCAGCGCATGGCGCCGATGCGCACACACAGGCCATCCATCGGGATCGGCGTTTTTTGCAGGCCCAAAATCTTGTTGCCCTCGGCGCCCCCTTTCCATTCCTCTTTCGACATGCCGTTGCCAAGATCTTTGTCGATCCATGCAATCAAGCTGCCGGCCAGGGGGGTGCCGAAGTTGTCAACGGGAAAGTCCGCACTGCGCATCGACGCGGCTACGGCGCGGTCGATATCGAGGATCGCAGAAGCAGGGTCGGCCAGCGCCAATTTGGCAACGCCGTGCAGCGCACCCATTTGCGCCAGCAATTCGCGCATATTCTGCGCACCGGCACCGGAGGCCGCTTGATAGGTCATCGCCGTCAGCCACTCAACCAGATTCGCCTTGAACAAACCGTCGAGCGACATCAGCATCAGGCTCACCGTGCAGTTGCCGCCGATGTAATCCTTCACGCCAGTCGTCAACGCCTGCTTGATGACTGGTAGATTGACCGGGTCAAGAATGATGACAGCATCAGCCGTCATGCGTAGTGCCGACGCCGCATCGATCCAGTAGCCGTTCCAACCTGCAGCGCGCAGCCTGGGGTGAATCTCGTTGGTCCAGTCACCACCTTGGCAGGTAATGACAATGTCCATCTTTTTCAGGGCATCAATGCTGCCGGCGTCGAGCAGTTTTCCGGTCGCTTTGCCATTGATGACCGGTCCGTCGCCGCCGGCCGCAGACGTGGAAAAAAACACCGGTTCGACGCAGGCAAAATCACCCTCCTGCTGCATGCGCTGCATCAGCACCGACCCAACCATCCCGCGCCAGCCTACCAATCCTACTTTTTTCATGATGTCACCTTGAGTTTCAGTTGCGGAAATTCATGCCCAATGTGCGGCTTGGGTTCCTGCTCCGGTTTCAGCCGCCTCGGCCAAAACTGGAGGTCAACTGAAACGGTTGGGTCAGAGCGCTTTCAACACAGCGTCGCCCATGGCTTTTGTGCCAATCTTGGTGGTGCCTGTCTCGTAAATATCCGCAGTGCGCAGGCCATCCTGGAGCACCTTGCGCACAGCGGTTTCGATCTTGACTGCGGCAGCTTCGTTGTCGAACGAGTATCGCAGCATCATCGCCACCGACAAAATCGTTGCCAGCGGATTGGCGAGATCCTTGCCCATGATGTCGGGCGCAGAGCCGTGAATCGGCTCGTACAGGCCTTTCTTGCTGTCGTTGAGCGAGGCGGAGGGCTGCATCCCGATCGAGCCAGTCAGCATCGATGCCTCGTCAGACAGGATGTCGCCGAACATGTTGCCGGTAACCATCACGTCAAACTGGCGCGGGTTCTTCACCAACTGCATTGCGGCGTTGTCCACATACATGCTCGAAAACGCAACATCGGGATACTCGGTCGCCACCTCGGCGGCAACCTCTTTCCACAACTGCATGGTTTCGAGGACGTTGGCTTTATCGACCGAACACAGTTTCTTGCTACGCTTGCGCGCCGCCACGAAGCCGACATGCATGATGCGGCGAATCTCGCCTTCGGTGTAGCGCATCGTGTCGAAGCCTTCGCGCTGGCCCTTGAAGGGACCATCCTCTGCGGTGCGAATCCCACGCGGTTGGCCAAAATAAATGTCACCGGTCAGCTCACGCAAAATGAGCAAATCCAACCCAGATACCACCTCTGCTTTGAGCGTGGAGGCGTTGACCAATTCCGGAAACACGATCGATGGCCGCAGGTTGGCGAATAATCCCAGATGCTTGCGGAGTCCCAGCACCGCCTGCTCGGGGCGCTTGGCGCGCGGCAGGGTATCGTATTGCCAGCCACCGACTGCACCAAACAAAATGGCGTCGGCATCCTGGGCGAGCTTGAGGGTCGATTCGGGCAAGGGATCACCCAGCGCATCGTAGGCCGCGCCACCAACCGGCGCTTCTTCGAGTTCCATGCTGAGCCCGAGCGCTTTGAGCACCCGCACCGCCTCGATGGTGATTTCCTTGCCGATGCCGTCTCCGGGCAGGACTGCAATTTTCATGGGGGCATCAATTTCGTTAAAACCGGTTCAGACGATCCGGGTATTGAAATAATAGGGATGACGTGCGCGCCGTGCGGACTCAAACGCCTTGATCTTTTCTGATTGGCGCAGCGAGAGACCGATGTCATCAAAACCGTTGAGCAAACAGAATTTGCGGTGCGGCGTAATGTCAAAGGCCATGGACTCTCCGCCGGGCGTGGTCACCGTTTGGGTGCTCAAATCAATGGTCAATTCATAACCGACAAACCCCTTGATCTCATCGATCAAGCGCCGCACCTGCGACTCGGTCAGCGTCACCGGCAGAAAACCGTTCTTGTAGGAATTATTGAAAAAAATGTCGGCAAAGGATGGCGCAATCACGGCCCGGAAACCGTACTGCTGCAACGCCCAGGGCGCGTGCTCACGCGACGAACCACAGCCAAAGTTCTTGCCAGCGACCAAAATCGACACGCCCTTGTAGCGCGTCTGGTTGAGCACGAAATCCGGGTTCAAGGGGCGCGACGCGTTGTCCATGCCCGGCTGCCCTTCGTTTTTGTAGCGCCATGCGTCGAACAGGTTGATGCCGAAACCAGTGCGGTGGATCGACTTCAAAAACTGCTTGGGAATGATCGCATCGGTATCGACGTTTTCGCGATCCATCGGCGCCGCGAGGCCTTTGTGAACGGTAAATTTGTCCATGATTTTCCTCTAGGCCAGACGCCGCACATCGGCAAAATGACCTTCAATGGCCGCCGCAGCCGCCATCGCCGGGCTGACCAGATGGGTACGCCCGCCGGTGCCTTGGCGGCCTTCGAAATTTCGGTTGGAGGTGGAAGCACAACGCTCGCCCGGCTCCAGTTTGTCGGCATTCATCGCCAGGCACATCGAGCATCCTGGCTCGCGCCACTCAAAGCCGGCATCCTTGAACACCTTATCGAGGCCTTCAGCCTCGGCTTGTACTTTGACCAGACCCGAACCCGGAACCACCAGCGCGAGCTTGACGTTCGCCGCGACACGTTTGCCGAGGCGTTTGACCACCCATGCCGCCGCGCGCATGTCTTCAATCCGTGAGTTGGTACAGGAGCCGATAAACACCTTGTCCACGCGAATGTCGGCTATCAGCGTATTGGGCGTCAGGCCCATATAGGTGAGAGCGCGTTCCATATCGCCACGACGGCCCGCATCTTTCAGCTTTTCCGGATCGGGCACGCGGCCGTCAATGCCGGTCACCATTTCGGGCGAAGTGCCCCAGGTGACCTGCGGCATCATGGTCTCGGCACGCAGCTTGACGACGCTGTCAAATGTTGCGCCGTCGTCTGACTTGAGGGTTTTCCAGTATTCGACGGCGACGTCCCACTCTTTGCCGGCAGGTGCAAACGTGCGCCCCTTCAAGTAAGCAGCGGTGGCCTCGTCAAACGCCACCATGCCGGCACGCGCACCCGCCTCGATCGCGAGATTGCACAGGGTCATGCGCCCTTCCATGGTCAGGCCACGCACGGCGCTGCCGGCAAATTCGATCGCGCAGCCGGTGCCGCCTGCGGTGCCGATGTGGCCGATGATCGCCAGTGCCATGTCCTTGCCCGTCACGCCGGCCGGCAGTGCGCCTTCGACTTCGACCAGCATGTTCTTCATCTTCTTGGAGACCAGACACTGGGTCGCCATCACGTGCTCGACTTCGGAGGTACCGATCCCGTGCGCCAGACACGCGAATGCGCCGTGGGTGGACGTGTGCGAATCGCCGCACACCACCGTCATGCCCGGCAAGGTCGCGCCCTGCTCCGGCCCGATCACATGGACGATGCCTTGGCGCTTGTCGAGAAACGGGAAATAGGCAAGCGCGCCGCCATGCGCTTTCATGTTCTTGTCGAGCGTCACGACTTGCTCTTTCGAGGTCGGATCGGTGATGCCGTCAATGCCGCGCTCCCAACCGGTGGTGGGCGTGTTGTGATCGGCGGTCGCAACGATCGAATCCGTACGCCAGACCTTGCGCCCGGCCACTCGCAGACCCTCATAAGCTTGCGGGCTGGTCACCTCATGCACCAGATGCCGATCAATGTAGATCAGTGCGGTGCCATCTTCTTCCTGATGCACCACGTGGGAGTCGAACAGTTTGTCGTAAAGCGTGAGTGCCATGGCGGGATTCCGGGAGCAGCGTGCCGACCGGCATCACGAGTCCGTGATCGAACCGGTCTGGGACATGCGCTGCGGGTTGCAAGCGGTTCAGAGGCGAATTGAGAGCGAAAACAACATGGAATTATGCCATATTGCATCGCATCAATCGAGCTTCCCGAGGTGGCGCGGCGCCTCGGGATCCACGCACGCCAAGCGCCGCCTAAGACGCACGAACGACAACCTGAAGCCGTAGTGGGGTGGCACTCGGGTGACACTCACGACACCAAGCACAGCCGAAGTTCGGCCAAAGTCCCTTGTCTACTCGATCGCCGCAGCGTCGCGCAGACTGGAGAGCATTGAATTGCGCAGCAAAAACGCCTTCGTAGCCGCCGGGTCGGCCACCAGCGCGCGCATGTCCGCTAGGCGTTTGGTGCGTGCCGCCCCGCTCTTTTCCTCCATCTCGGCCTTGTTGCGCATCGATTGCGCTTGAACATAGTCGTAGCAGACCGTGCGACGCTGGCGTTCGTATCGGTCCAGCAGTTTGTCGTCTGCGCCACCGCTTACGGCGAGCAGCTTGTCGGCAAGATTGAGCATGTCATGCACGCCGCCGTTCATGCCCATGCCGCCGAGCGGATTGTTGATGTGCGCGGCGTCCCCGGCGAGAAACACGTTGCCACCACGATATTGTTTGGCGACACGTTGATGCACGCGATAAATGGTGCGATGACGCACGGGGTAATCGTCAGCGCGTGGCACGATGCGCTTCAGGCTGGCCTGCGTGTAAGCATCCGCCGTGATCTCGGAATCGGACGTCGTGTCTGGCACCGGAATGAGCACACGCCACAATTCGGGCACGCGCAGCAGCACAAACCACTGTTCAGGGTCGGCAACGTAGTTGACGTTGGAGAGATTGTCGAAATGCGCCTCAAAGGCGAAGGGCGTCGTCACGCAGTAAAACTTCTCCGGATAGGTGAGGCCTTCAAACTCGATGCCCAGCCACTTGCGGATGATTGAATTGGCGCCGTCGCAGGCGATCAGATAGCGCCCCTCGTGATGACAAATTGTTGTCGCGGTCTCCGTCGACAGCCGCACGCCGCGCGCAGTCTGCTCGACATGCACGACGCGCTCGCCAAAGCAGAGGCGCACATTCGGCATTGCTTCGAGCAGGCTGGCAACGTGGCGCATCAGCTTCCACTGCTCCAGTTGCAGGCGAAACGGATGGCGCACTTCACCGGCCAGCAGACCGAGATCGAAGCTGAACACTTCTCCGGTGGGCCGGTCCCGGTGTTGAAACACCGGGGATTTCAATCCGCGCGGCAGCATCCAATCGAGCAAACCGAGCTCATCGAGCATGTCGAGCGTGGGCGGGTGAAAGGTCGAGGCGCGCAGGTCTTCGGCCGGTTGCTGCAGCGACTCGATCACGGTCACTTGCACCCCCGCGCGCGCGAGCTTGAGCGCGCCAATGAGCCCGACTGGTCCGGCGCCGGCAATCAATACGTTTTCCACATTCAACTCCCTGGACTGCTTTGTGTGCCATAAGGTTTGCGTGCCGCGGTTTGCGTGCCGCGAGGTTTGCGTGCCGCTACGGATAGCGCGCGCTAAACTTGGTGCCGTCACTGAAGCTGCAAGAAAAGCGGCGCTGACCACGCTCCCAAACAATCTTAGACGGTTTCCCCAACATGACACAGCCCGTAAAAGCCAATCTCGATGCAGACTATCTTGGCGCAGGATTTGGCCGCGCCCTCCCCTTCGGCAAGCGCCCCGCCCTCCTGATCGTCGATTTTGTGCGTGCCTATCTCGAACCGGGCTCACCGCTGTATGCCAACTGCGAGAGTGCTTTCGAATCAGCAAAACGGGTGCTGGCGGCAGCGCGCGTGGCACGCATTCCGGTGATCTTCACCGGCGTCGAATACGAGCCCGGCGGCATCAACGGCGGCATTTTTTATCGCAAGGTGGGGGCCTTGAAACTGTTCGATCGCGGCTCGCGCGCGGGAGACTACTGCAATGGCATGACGCCACAGAGCGGTGAGCTGCTGCTGCTCAAGCAATACGCGAGCGCCTTCTTTGGCACTTCACTGGCGGCCACGCTCACCGCGCAAGGCGTCGACACCGTCATCATCACCGGCGTCTCAACCAGCGGCTGCGTGCGCGCGACCGCGCTCGATGCCTGCCAGCATGGCTTCCTGCCCTTTGTGGTGCGCGATGCAGTAGGCGATCGCGACCCGCGTCCGCATGAAGCCAATCTGTTTGACCTGCAGGCCAAGTACGCCGAGGTAGTGTCTGAAGCGGAGATATTGCGCCATCTCAACAATACCCGCGCTGGCGCAGCCGTGGTTTGACGTGTTGCCCGCATCGTCATGAGCCGCTTGCACCACGCCGCATCATCACTCGCAGTGCCATGAGCCTGCTGCTGCGTGCCAACGCCATCCGCGCCATCGAGCAGCACGCGCTGGCGGGCGGCGCGAACTTGATGGAACGCGCCGGTCGCGCGGCAGCGGATGCGGCGCGCGCATTGTTGGCCAACGCAACGCATCATCCGCCGCGCGTACTCGTACTGGCTGGACCCGGCAACAACGGCGGCGACGCCTTTGAAGCGGCGATACATCTGAAGTCATGGGGGCATGAAGTCACGCTCTGCTTTGCCGGTGGTCCCGAGCGCCTGCCGCCGGATGCCGCACGGGCACACGCCAAGTGGGTCACAGCAGGCGGTGTCTGCCAGCAGACGCTGCCAACTTTGCATGAACTTGACCTCATCATCGACGGCCTATTTGGCATCGGCCTTGCGCGCGCCGTTGCGCCACCGCAGGCTGGCTGGATCAACGCCGTCAATGCCACCCGGGTGCCGGTGCTTGCGCTCGATGTGCCATCGGGCCTCAACGCTGATACCGGCTGCGTGCTGGGTGCCGCGATACATGCGACGCGTACCTTGAGTTTTATCGCCGACAAGCCTGGCCTTCATACCATGCATGGCCCTGACCATGCGGGGCAAATTGACATCGCTGCGCTCGATTTGCGTGAACCCCGTTCATCCACCTTGGCAGAAACCGCCGATTCAGACCATGGCGACCGCGGACAGTTGATCAGCCGCAGCGCCTTCGCCACACTCCTCGCACCGCGTGCGCGCAACGTCCACAAGGGCAGCTTCGGCACATTGGGCATCCTCGGTGGCGCGCCTGGCATGGCCGGCGCAGCACTGCTTGCGGGACGCGCCGCGCTGAAGTTGGGTGCCGGCAAGGTACTGGTGGGCTTGCTCGACCAGCGCGGCCCTGCCGTCGACCCGATGCAACCCGAACTCATGTTGCGCGCTGCGCGCGATCTGGACCTTGGACAGTGCACGGCCCTGGTTACCGGGCCGGGCCTCGGCGTGAGCAACGCGGCGCATCGCCTGCTTGCAGCTGCCATCGCCGCACCAGTGCCATTGTTGCTTGACGCAGACGCCCTCAACCTGATCGCCGCCAACCACACGCTCGCTACTGCCGTCTCGCAGCGCAGCGCCGCCACGCTGCTGACGCCTCATCCGCAGGAAGCGGCGCGCTTGCTCGCCGTCTCGACCGTAGAGGTGCAAGCCGACCGTATCGCCGCCGCCTGTAAGCTGGCGCAGCAGCTGAACGCGCACGTTGTGCTCAAAGGCGCCGGGAGCGTCATCGCTTGCGGCGCCACGTGGTGGATCAATCCGACCGGAAACCCCGGCATGGCCAGTGCCGGCATGGGCGACGTGCTAGCGGGCCTGGCGGGCGCGTTGCTGGCACAAAATGCGAAATCAGATGCCGCTGAAACCTTTGGTGTGAGCGGGTCTACTGACGATAGTGCGCTGCAAGCCTTGCTGGGAGCGGTTTTCCTGCACGGTGCTGCAGCCGATTTTCTGGTGAGCCAAGGCACCGGCCCGGCGGGACTGACCGCCAGCGAAGTGATTGACGCGGCGCGCGGGCTCTGGAACCAGTGGTGCGGCGGCGACAGCCGTCACTTGCGCGGCTGACAAATCGGGGCCACCGCACTGACCTGAGGGAACGTCTTGCTCGTCAGCGTCACCAAAAACGCCACCAGGTCATCGGCCTCACTCTCGCTCAGACGCAAAGGCTTGAGCAGCGCCTCGCCATCCTGATGCAAGCGGTCTTCGGGAATCTCCGAGTAGTGCCTTACAACATCGCGCAATGTGGCCAGCCTGCCGTTGTGCATGTAGGGCGCAGTCAGTTCAACATTGCGCAGACTCGGCGTCTTGAACTGCCCGTAGTTTGCGTGGTTCTCCGCAACGTGCCGCGTGCGGCTGCCGGATGCGCGAGAGGCATCGTCGCTGAAGGCGCCGAGCAGGTTGTATTTGTCGGCACGCACCAGCTTGATGCCGCCCTGGCGGCCGGGATCGACGCGTCCCTTCTCGATCAAATACGGAATCCCGACTTCGTGAAACTCGCCATTGGTGAAGTTCGGGCCGAAATGGCACACGGCGCACTGGCCGCGCCCGGTGAACAGGCGCAGGCCGCGCCGCGCATCCTCGGGATAGCGCGCTACTGCAGCCGCATCGCCCCGGGCGAGCGCGTCGTGCAATTCGTCGAAAGCGCTCTTGCCTGACTGCAGGGTTTCCATGAACGCCGCGAGCGCCTTGGCGGCATCCACCATCAGGCGTTCATCGCCAGCGCTGCCCGGCCGGGGCACTTGGGCTGCCTTGGTGGCGCCGGTACCAGGTTGAAGCCACGTGCTGTCGAATGCATTGTGATGCAGGCAGGCATAGGCTGCGTCACCGCGCAGCAATTGGGCGACATGCGCGGCCGATGCGCCCAGTTCAAGCGGGTTGAGCAGCGGTCGCAAGGCAAACCCCCACAAACTGTCAGCGCCGCCGTCCCATCCGAACCAGCGCCCGAGGCCCGTGTTCCACAAGCCCGGGGTATTGCGATCGAGACGTTCGCGCCCGTGCGCGCGGTCGCGGCCATCGGCGAGCGCACGGCCCGGCTGATGGCAACTGGCACAGGCCATGTCGCCCTTGGGCGACAAGCGCACGTCGAAAAACAGCGCGCGGCCGAGCGCGATGGCGTCCGCCTTCCCGGACGCGCGATTACTGGGGTCGGGCAGCACCGGCTGCGGCCAAGGGCCGTGGCGCGCGATGGCGCGTTTTTCCTGCTCACTCCAGGCCGGTGCCGCTGCGGTATTCGTGGCGACGGTTTGGGCGACGCTCGCCGGGCCTGCCATCAACGCAGTCACCAGCACGACTTGGCCGATTTTGGCGAGATGGGCGGGCGTGGCGCGCAGCACACGCAGCACACGCGCCAACCAAACCGTCGCGGCTGGCACCATCGCTGCGTCAGCGCCAGCTGTACGACGCCAGACTGCCCGCACTACTCGACCGTCAGAATGTGCAGCACACGTTCGCGCCCGGCACCAGTGTCCACTTCGAACGCGAATTGCCAGCGCCCCGGCATGTGGAACATGAAACCGGTCGCACTCCAGGTATTGCCCGCAGACTTTTTCACGACCGGCTTGTAGTTCATGCCGTGCTTGTGCTCGGGCATGGTCGCGTCCATGCTGACGCCGCGCGCCTCACCCTTGGTCGCGCAAACTTCAACATCGAGGGCAAACAATTCGCCTACCTTGATCGGCGCGGGCCGTGGCTGGAACAACACCACTGCATTGGGCGACACCGCCCGCATGGCGCCCGGCTTGGCATCGCAGGCGGCGAACGCCGACGCGCACGACGCTGCCACGAGCGCCACTCCCGCCGCGGCCAGCACCCGCATCGCCCGGTGCGGGCGCTGCGTCGCCACCAAACCCTCACTCGTCAGCGCGCCGGAATTGTGTGTCATCTTCGCCTCGTTGCGCCGCGTCACTTGCCGAGCATGCGCCCGAACAGCGCTTCGCCATTCTGGTACGCGATCTTGTCGCGCACTGCCGGGGGCAAATCGGCCAGCCACTGGCGTGACCAGTTGGCGTGCTCGGCGATGTAATGCCAGCGTTCGGGCGTATAGGTGTCGGTGCCGACCATGAAGCGATCGGGAAACTCCATGAAGGCTGCGCGCCACTCCGGATTGACCTTGCCGCCCGCGCCGTGATCACTGCGAAACGCGAGATCGGCCCAGAGATTCTTGTGCTTGCGCAACAGCTCGCGCACCTTGCCCGGTTGGTCAAAGCCCGAGTGCGCCCACAGGATGCGTGCGCCCGGGTCTTGCTTGAACATGCGCTCGATTGCATCGGCATCCGAGTGCGCATGCAAAAACAGCTTGTACTCCTTGGCCAGTTGCACCATGCGCCGCGGCACCGGCAAGTCGGCATCGGCGCCATAGAGATGAAACTCCCCGATAGCAGCGTATTTGTAGCGTTTGAGGCGGTCTTCGAGATGCGCCACCATGGTGTCGCTGCGAAACCAGGTACCAGTCTCGCCGCGGGTGCGGTAAGGGCGCAGCGATGGAATCACCAGATCCGGCGCTTCCTTGTAGAGTTGCTGCGTACCGTCATCGCTGGAGCTGGACACCATCGCGCGCTTGACCCCGGCCTTGCGCAAAATGCCGATGGCCTCGGAGGGCGGCACCGATTCCCACGCGTCGTGGCTGTAGTGGATGTGCGCGTCGAAAATGGGCAACGGGCCGGCTGCAATCACCGTGCCACTGGCAGCAGTGCATGCCACGCCGACCCACACAACGGCGGCCGCCACGATTGCGCTTGAGCCGCCCCTCCGATGGCGCGCGGGGCGGCTGGCTGAGTCGACAAGATTCATCTCATGCATGGGTTACTCCTGAGTAGCACTGGTCGGCGCCATGATCCGGCGCCGGAAATTTGATGAAAGCGATGCAACTTTACACTGGCGGCGCGTTAAAATGTCGCCAAGGATGGGTGGCAGAGCGGTTGAATGCACCGGTCTTGAAAACCGGCAACGGGGCAACTCGTTCGTGGGTTCAAATCCCACCCCATCCGCCATCCACCATTGGCCAGCTGCCATCCGTTTTCCGGGGTGACAATTCCCGTCCGGACGCAAGAATTCCGGCGCGGTGCGGCCAACATCCACGGAGGTAAATCGATGTCATTCTACCGAGGCATGACCTGCGAAGTCGTCACCATCAACGGTGACAAGGGCACCCCGATTTCGGCGTACGTGGCGAAGCCTTCTGGCCCAGGCCCCTTTCCGGGCGTCGTCCTGATTCACCATTTGCCGGGCTGGAGCGAGCTCTATATCGAGACCACGCGGCGCTTGGCGCATCACGGCTATCTCGCGATTTGTACCAACCTCTATGAGCGCGAAGGCCAGGGCAACCCCGACGACGTCGCCGCCAAAGTGCGCGCCGAAGGCGGCATTGCTGACGCGCAAATGGTCGGCGATACCGCCGCTGCCGTGAAGTGGATGCGCAGCCAGCCCAATCACAATGGCAAGGTCGGCCTGCTCGGTTCCTGCTCCGGCGGCCGGCACGCCATGATCTATGCGAGCCAGCGCAAGGATGTGGATGCTTGCATCGACCTTTGGGGCGGCCGCGTGGTGATGGGCAAGGAAGAACTCAATGCCAAGACGCCAGTTGCCCCGATCGATATGACGAAGGATCTGGGTTGCCCGCTGCTCGGCCTGTTCGGCAATGACGACCGCGCACCGAGTCCCGAGCAGGTTGACCAGCACGAGGCCGAACTCAAGAAGCACGGCAAGACATACGAATTTCATCGCTACGACGGCGCCGGCCACGGCTTTTTCTACTGGCACCGCCCGCTCTATCGCCCCGAGCAGGCGATGG
>JANLTL010000281.1:0-3004 GCA_031362905.1 Burkholderiales bacterium
CTATAATCCATCAAACACCCTGCGAAGCGCCGCGATGCCCGAACTCGTTTTCAAAGGCAAGGAATACGTCTACAACCACCACCTGACGGTACCCTACCGCCCGCTCGCCGCCGACCCCGCCAAGTCAATCGGGGTGCCCGACCTCGCCGGCAACCTCATCATCCACGGCGACAACCTGCACGCCCTCAAGGCGCTGTTGCCGCGCTACGCCGGCAAAGTCGGCCTCATCTTCATCGACCCGCCCTACAACACCGGCAACGAAGGCTGGTGCTACAACGACAACGTCAACTCACCGATGATGAAAGAGTGGCTGTCGAACAATCCGGTGGGGATTGAAGACATGCTTCGGCATGACAAGTGGCTCGCCATGATGTGGCCGCGGTTGACGTTGTTGCGGGAGTTGCTCTCGGAAACCGGTTCGTTGTGGATGACGCTGGATGACAACGAGGTGCATCGGGCGCGTTCGATGATGGATGAGATATTTGGCGATCTGAATCACGTGGCATCCGTGATCTGGGAAAAGGCTGATAGCCCGAAAATGGATGCGGAATATTTCTCATCCAGGCATGATTCGATGCTTGTCTACGCAAAAGAGTTGAACTCGTTTGAGCTTCGACGCCTTATCGCGGAGGATGGCGAAGTTGCCAGCCACTACGATCGCACCGACGCAAATGGCCGCAAGTACTACTTGAAACCGTTACGTGCGATGGGGAGCGGTGCTGATACACGCGAAGCCCGTCCGACAATGTACTTCAAGCTTGACGCACCAGATGGCAGTTCGGTCTACCCAAAGCGTCCAGATGGAACGGACGGCCGTTGGCGTTGGGCACCAGCCAAGATAAAACGAGAGGCTGATCGTATCGAGTGGCGTCAGACTGATGCGGGCTGGGTACCATACTTTCGTATCTTTGCTGATACTTCAACTGGTCGTCCGCCAGAAACTATTTTTTATCACGATGACGTTGGAAGCAGTCGAAGCGCCAAATTGGATCTAACGGCAATCCTTGGAGATGACGTTGGCTTTACCACACCCAAGCCGGTTGGCTTGGTCGAGCGCGTACTGGAAATTGCCACCTCCAGCGATGCGCTTGTTCTCGATTCGTACGCGGGCTCCGGTACCACGGCTCATGCCGTTCTCAAAGCCAACGCCAAAGACAACGGCTCACGGCGATTCATCCTCGTCGAAGGCGAAGACTACGCTGACCGTCTCACTGCAGAACGCGTGCGCCGCGCGATCAATGGCTACGCTTGGGTCGGAACGCAGTGCGAGACCCTGTTCGAAGAGAAGCTCACCTGGACGCAGTTGAAAAATGCCGACAGGCTCGTCGAGAAGGTGAAGGCGATCGAGGCGAAGGAAGGATTTGCGGAGGAAAGCGCGCAGATGACACTTGGGACCACGGCCACCGCAAAAGCCAAGAAACCACAACGCCGTTTCGACAAGGTGACACCAAAGGTGAAGGACGGCGTACTGCGCGTGGAAGGCGAGAAGCGCATTTCCGAGCGGGTTGACGGCTTGGGCGGCAGCTTTACCTATTGCACTCTGGGTGAGCCGCTTGAAGTGCAGAAATTGCTTTCCGGCGAGCATCTGCCGGATTTCGATGCACTGGGGGCGTGGCTGTTTCACACCGCCACCGGCGGTGCGCTGCCGAAGCGGCCCAAATCGGCGCCGGCGTTTTATTTGGGCGAGGCTTTGGACAGGCATGTGTGGTTGCAGTACAAACCCGATCTGGCGTTTCTCAAGTCACCCGACTCCGCTCTCACGCTGACGCGCGCGAAGGAGATCTCGGCGTGGGGCCAGGCTCGCAAAGAGGCGAAGGGGCATCTGGTGTTCGCGCCGGCCAAGTACATGAGCCACAAGCAGTTGCTCGAACACGGCATTGAGTTTGCGCAGTTGCCGTTTGCACTGTACCGGGAGGGTTGAGCCGTGGCACTTCTGCCCAATCAGGCCGAAGCCGACAATCTGCTGGCGGTGTCCAAGCAGTCCATCCTGCAGGATGTGTTCTCCTGGCATGAGAACACGCGGGATGAGGAATTGTTCATCGAGCTGGGCGATAAAAAGCGCAAATTCGTTTTAAACCTGAGCCGCAATCCGTTCGAAATCAGGTTGCATCTGCGCACCAAAGGCAGCAATGTCGGGCTTGCACGGATCGACAACGCCGCGCAGCATACCAATCCTGACGGCAACATTTTGCGCGGTGCTCACTTGCATTTGTACAGCGAGGGATTTGGACTGGCATGGGCAGAGTCAATCACCTGGCATGACCCCGCCAAGCCGCTTGATACACTCGCTGCATTCCTTGACCTTGTGCATGCCCGGTTCTCCGCTGGTTACATGCTGCCGCTGATATGAGCGCTTTGCCGATTCCCGATCTTGCGCGCCAGTATGTGAATTGGCTGAATGACCGCATGCTCACGGTCGAGCGTGGCTCCATGCAGGTGTTGAGCACACCGTTTCTCGATCCGTTCCACGATGGCATCGAAATTTATGTGGATGGCACCGGCGGCGAAATTCTGCTGCATGACAACGGGCGCACGCTCGACAACCTGATGGACATGGGTGTCCAGATCGAAAAATCGGAGCGGCGGCAGCAAATCATCCAGCACGCCATTGCGGGCTGTGGTGTCGAATGGCGCAATGGCCGATTGCAAACCGTGGTGACGCCGGGCAGCGTGCCGCAGCGGGCGCATTTCCTGTTGACCGCGATTTCACGGCTTAACGATTTATGGATGAGCGCGACGCCGCGCACGGCGGGAGATTTCTTCGCCATCGTCAAAGAGTATTTTGATGAGCACGATGTTCGTTATGTTGCCAATGTGCAAATTCCGGGACGCACAGTTGATCATCCGATGGATTTTGTGATTTCACTCCCCAAAGGCAAAGATCGGTTGGTCAAGCTGATGGCTTCACCTACTGTTCAGGCTGCGAAACTGGTTTCGTTCACGTGGATGGAGATTCAAGGCACCCGGCCCGAATCGCAACGCTTGGTCGTTGTCAACGACATCG
>JANLTL010000293.1:0-1621 GCA_031362905.1 Burkholderiales bacterium
CACCGGCCACGTCGTCGCGAGCGCCGTGTCGCGATGCAACCGACGCAGCACCTCCACCCGCAGGTAGCCGTCGATCAGCACCAGCCGATCGGCGTCGCGGATCACCACCACCGGCACCTGCTGCCCGATCTCGGCCACGGAGCCGATACGCCATGGTCAAGCTGCTCGGGCGCACCATGAAGGAAGAGAAGCTCTACATCAAGGGGCATCCAATTCCGTAGGGTGTGCGTGCTTGGACGCCGCGCGCTGCATTTGAGCGGGCATGCGCGCCATTTCGCCAATACCTGCGGGGGGTGAACTTCAGGCGGCACTCCCTGGCAATCCAGGGCATCCGCTAACATCGGCGCGTTGTCATTCGCAAGCGCAGCTCCATGAAACTTGGTTTCTTCACCATGCCCATGCATCCGCCGGGGCGCAATTACACACAGACGCTCAAGGAAGACCGTGCAGCGTTCTTGCTCGCTGACGAACTCGGCTTCACCGAAGCGCTGATCGGCGAGCACGTCTCCGACATTTGCGAATCGATTCCCTCGTCACTCGCCTTCATCGCCAGCATCGCGCACGCGACCAAGCAAATCAAGCTCGGCACCGGAACCGTCAACCTGACCAACAGCCATCCAGCCCAAGTGGCGGCGATGGCGGCGATGGTGGATCACATGCTGGAAGGGCGCTTCATCTTCGGTATCGGCCCCGGAGGCCTGCGCTCGGACATGGAAGTGTTCTGCAACATCGACCTTGACCGCAATGCGATGTTCGTCGAATCAATCAATCACATCCTTGCGTTGTGGTCGGGCACGGCCCCCTATGATTTGCAGGGCAAGCACTGGAACATTTCGACCAAACGCACGCTGATTCCCGAGACCGGTCAGGGCATTTTTCTCAAGCCCTATCAGCAACCCCACCCACCGATCGTGGTGACGGCGATTGCACCCGCCTCGAAAGGCATTACCGCCGCCGCCGAGCGTGGCTGGAAGCCGGTATCGGCCAATTTCCTGCAATCGAACGGGGTCGCAACCCATTGGCCCGCCTACGAGCAAGGTTGCACCAACGCCAGGCTGCCCGCACTGCGCGCCGACTGGCGCGTGTGCAAAAGCATTTTTGTGGCTGACGATGACGCCACCGCCGAGCGCTATGTCAAGGATCACAAGGGTGCCTACGGCTTCTATTTCTGGAACCTCTACACCAAACGCAAGCTCGCCAACGGCCTGTTCTCGTTCAAACGCGATGCGGCCATGCCCGACGAGCAGGTCACGCTCGACTATATCCTCGACACGATGGTGATTCGCGGCAGCGTATCAAGCGTGGTCGATCAGGTGCTCGCGCTGCACCAGGAACTCGGCGGCTTCGGCACGCTGCTCTATTGCGGCCATGACTGGGCCGAGCCGGCGCTGGCCAAGCGCTCGATGCAGTTGATGGCTGAGCAGGTGATGCCAAGGGTGAATGTGGCGCTGCGGGAAAGCTGAGAAGGGATTCGATACCGCGTTTGCGTTACCCGCGCGATGCGGCTATGCACAGCGTGATGCTGGGGTAAGCTGCTGAATATGAATCAGGATGTCATTGTCGTTGGCGCGGGCTTGGCCGGACTAACCCTCGCCTTGGCGCTGGCCGCGCAACGCCGCCA
>JANLTL010000330.1:0-5472 GCA_031362905.1 Burkholderiales bacterium
CCAGAGCTTCGCTGGAGCGGCGCGCAAGCTGGGCATGTCGCCGCCGGCCGTCACCCGTGCCATCGCCGCACTCGAAGCACGCCTCGGCGTCAAGCTGCTGGTGCGCACCACGCGCCAGGTGCGCGCCACTGACGCCGGCGGGCGCTACCTGGAGCACGCGCGGCGCATCCTCGCCGAGACTGACGAAGCCGATGATGCAGCGGCTGGTGTCAACGCCGAACCGCGTGGCCAACTCGCCGTGACCGCGCCGGTCCTGTTCGGACGCTTGTTCGTGACGCCAGGCATCGTCGACTATCTCAGGCGTTATCCCGACATGTCGGTGTCGGCCATGTTTGTCGACCGCGTCGTCAACCTGATCGATGAAGGGCTCGATGTCGGCGTGCGGATCGGCGACTTGCCCGATTCCACCATGCAGGCGATCAGCGTCGGCCACGTGCGGCGCGTGGTCTGCGCAGCGCCCGACTACCTCAAGGCACGCGGCGTGCCCCGCACGCCGGCGGACCTCGCCAGGCACACGGTGATCGCGGCAAACCCGGTCTCACCCGCGGTGGAGTGGCGCTTCGAGAAGGACCGGGCCACCGCGCGCGTGCGGCTCAACCCGCGCCTCACCGTGACCACCAACGATGCGGCGCTGGAGGCCGCGTTGCAGGGCTTCGGCATCACCCGCCTGTTGTCGTACCAGGTGGGTCCGCACCTGGCCTCTGGCGCGCTCAAGGCAGTGCTCAAAGACCATGAAGGCCCGCGCATTCCAGTGCACCTCTTGCACCGTGAAGGCCGTCAGGGGTCGGCCAAGGTGCGCACGTTCATCGATCTTCTCGCGGCGCGGTTGCGAGCGGATCAGGTGCTTGGCCACTTCCCCCGAACATAGCGCCAAGAACCGCTCCCACCAAGGGTTTCAGAGAATCAGCTATTCGACGTTGGGCTTCAATTCATTGAGGATCGGGCGAAACTGCGCCAGCTGCCCCTTGAGCATCGCGTCCAGCTCGGCAGAACTCGAACCCGAGGGCTCGGCAGCGATATCGGTGAAGCGCTTGACCATATCGGGCTGGCGCACCGCAGCCGCCACTTCCTTTTGCAGCCGTTCGATGATCTCGCGCGGCGTCTTGGCCGGTGCGAACAGGCCGTTCCAGCCGTTGGCCTCGATGATCGGGAAGCCCAATTCGCGCACCGTCGGTACGTCAGGCAATGCCGGGATGCGTTTGGTCGCGTTGGTGGCGAGCGCCTTGAGCTTGCCCGAGCGAATCTCGGCCAGCGAAGACGAAACCTGATCGCCACCGATCTGCACCCGCCCTGACATGAGCTCGAGTTTGAGCGGCGCGGCGCCCTTGAACGGAATATGCGTCATCTCGAACTTGGCATCGCGCTTGAGCGCCTCACCGACCACGTTCATGAATGAACCCGGGCCGGTCGAGCCGTAGTTGTATTGAAGCGATCGGCTGCTGGCGAGCATGTTGGTCAACTCGCGCAGGTCGCGCACCGGTACCGAAGGATGCGCGGTGATCACCAGCGGCACGTTGACCACGTTGGAGATGGCGGCAAAGTCGGTATCTATGTTGTAGGGCGCCCGCCCGGCCAGTGCCAGCGAAATTGACGCCAGCGGAAACGTGATGTTGTGCATCAGGATGGTGTAGCCATCGGCCGGCGCCTTGGCCACGGCATCAGCACCGAGCGAGCCGCCCGCACCGCCGCGGTTCTCCACCGTGACCGGCTGGCCCATCGATTCGCTCATCTTCTGCGCCACCAGGCGTGCGGCGATGTCGGTCGTGCCACCTGCGGGGAAGGGCACGATGATCTTGATGGGTTTGCTGGGGAAGGACTGTGCCCTTACTGCCGGTGCAGTCACCATGAGCGTGATCGAGCCCAGTGCCGCGGCGGCTATGACGCCGGCCGCGCGAACTGCAGAGCGGCGGCGCGATGATGACTGGTTCATGTTGTCTCCTGGAAGAATCTGCCGCTGAACGCGGTCGGTTGTGATGGATCCATCATACTCGTTCGAGCACGCGCGCCTCCCGTGAACCGATGCGGGGGCGAGCCTCTGCACTTGTCTGTTGTAGCACCACACAATGGTGTGTAACATCAGCCAACCCTGCGTAGCGCAGGCTCACCACCGGAGACACAGCATGAAGGCTTTTGCCCGTCACCTGCTCATCGCCTGCGCGCTATTGGCCTTCTCTGTTGCACAAGGCCAAACCAAGGGCGCGCCTGCTGCCTGGCCGAGCAAGCCGATTCGTATCGTGGTCGCGTTCCCCCCTGGTGGCCTGACCGACGCCTATGCGCGGATGTATGCCGAACAACTGACAGCCAAATTTGGCCAGACCGTGGTGGTGGAAAACAAACCCGGGGCCGGCGCCATCATCGGCATTGAGGCCGTGGCCAAGGCACCGGCGGACGGCTACACCTTGCTCATGACAACGTCCGGCACGGTCTGGCAGAACCGCGTGCTCTACACCAAGCTTCCCTACAACCTCGACAAGGACCTCACCCCGATTGCCTTGTTTCCCTCCGGCCCGTTGGTGGTGGGAGTCCCGGAGAAGGTGACGGCGCGCAACATGCGTGAATTCATCGAGTTTGCCAAGAACAACACGACATCGATGGGCACTTACGCGCCCGGCTCGTACCCGCACATGGTGGCCGACCAGACCAACCGCAGCGACGGCACCAAGATTCTCTCGGTACATTACCGCGGCGAGGCGCCGATGTGGATCGACGTGGCCTCGGGACAGCTGCAAATTGCCATCGGCAGTTACCAGGCCTTCAACACGGTACAGGGCCGCGGGGTACGCCCGATCGGTGTGACCGGATCGTATCGCTCACCCAAATTGCCGGATGTTCCAACTCTGGTCGAGCAGGGCATCCCCGGCCCGCTGGTGGCCCTCGAAGGCGGCCTGCCCTTGATGGCGCCGACCGGAACACCCGAAGCGGTGTTGCAAGCGCTATCGCGCGTCGCGGTGGAAGGTGCGCAGTCCGAACGCTCGGCCAAGTTGCGCGAGTCCTTCGCGATTCCCAACAAGCCCAAGAATCTGGCCGAGACCAGGCGCGACTGGGCGCGCGACGTGCCGATCTGGATCAAGCTGGCGGTGGATTTGGGCATCAAGCTCGATTAAATTTGTTTCTGGCGGCCTCGCTGCGGCCACCCACATCTCAACGGAGGAATCACTCAATGGCAACCCACACCACCGGTGACGGCGGCATCCCCCCGCGCGACGCCGCCCAGCGCGGCTTGAAGCGCGTGATGACGCTCGGCGGTGCCTACGGCATGCGCAACTACACCGTCAAGGATCTGCGCGACATCAAGGGCAAACGCGTGCTCACCGAAACGCTGCCCTTTACGCCGGAGGAAGCCGCTGCGGCCGAGGAGGCCGGCATCGACACGATGAAAGTGCGCTTCGATCCGCGCCAGTCCACTGCGCTGGCAGCAGAAATCCGCAAGGCGGCGCCCCATACCTTCATGTCGTTTTCGGTGCCGCTGGCAGCAGCGGCGACCGAGGCCGAGGCAGTGCGCATCGGCTACCAGGCGATGGACCTGGGCGCCGACGGCATCATGTGCCAGTGGTCGCCGCGCTTCATCGCGGCGGCAAGCGAAGCCGGCATTCCGGTGGAAGGCCATGCCGGACTGGTGCCGCGCCGGAGCACCTGGACCGGCGGTTTGCGTGCCGTTGGCAAGACGATCGAAGAGGCGCTCTGGGTCTACGAGGAAATCAAGAAACTTGAAGCCGCCGGCGCCTGGGCGGTCGAGATCGAAGTGATTCCTGCCGAGCTGCTCGCCGAGATCAGCAAGCGCACCACCCTGCTTACCTCCTCGATCGGCGCCGGTGGCGGCGGCGACATCCAGTTCCTGTTTGCCGAGGATATCCTCGGCAACAACGCGCCACCGTATCCGCGCCACTCCAAGCAATACCGCAACCTGTACAAGATGAAGCAGGAGATGCAGGCCGAGCGCGTGGCGGGATTCAAGGAATTCATCGTCGACGTACGCTCGGGTGGCTTCCCGTCGCCACAGCACGTGGTGAAGTCGCCGCCGGGCGTGATCGAGGCGTTCGTCGGTAAGGTAGATGGCAAGGTGGACGGCAAGGCCTGAGCGCGCGGCAATGACAGCCCCACCCCATGTGGTGATCATCGGTGGCGGCTTTGGCGGACTGCGTACCGCACGCGATCTGGCGCGCGCGCCGGTGCGCATTACGCTGATCGACAAGAGCAACCACCATCTGTTCCAGCCGTTGCTATATCAGGTGGCCACGGCCGGCTTGTCCGCCCCTTCGATTGCCGCACCGATCCGCCACATCCTCGCGCGCCAGCGCAATCTCACCGTCCTGCTGGATGAAGTGGTTGCCATCGACGCTGCGGCCAACAGCGTGCAATGCGCTGCGGGCGGTGCAGTGGCCTACGACTATCTGGTGGTCGCGAGCGGTGCCACCCACAGCTACTTCGGCCATGACGAATGGGCCGCTTTTGCGTCGGGTTTGAAGACCCTGGCCGATGCGTTCGAGATCCGCAAACGCATCCTGCTCGCCTTCGAGTATGCCGAGCGGGAGGGGGACGAGGCGGCGCGCAGACGCTGGCTGACCTTCGCCGTCATCGGTGCCGGCGCCACCGGTGTCGAGATGGCCGGCACGCTGGCCGAGATTGCCCACCAGACGCTGCCCACAGAGTTTCGCCGTATCGATCCGCGCGCGGCGCGTGTGGTGTTGCTGGAAGGGGCGGAGCGCGTGCTGCCGCCCTACGCGCCCGATCTTTCAGAGAAAGCGCGTCATCAACTGGTGCGCCTGGGCGTCGAAGTGCGCACCGGCTCGCGCGTCACCGGCATTGATGCAGACGGCATCACGCTGGAGGGCGCCGAGAAGCTGCGTGCCGGCACCGTTATCTGGGCGGCGGGCGTGGCCGCCTCACCGCTGGGCAAAGGCCTGGGTGCACCTGTCGACCGCGCCGGCCGTGTGCTGGTGGCACCCGATCTTTCGGTGCCCGGCCATGACAAAGTGTTCGTGATTGGCGATCTGGCCAGCATCGTGACTGATGGCAAACCGGTTCCCGGCACCGCACCGGGAGCCAAGCAGATGGGCGCGCGCGCGGCGGCCAACATCCGCGCCAGCATTGCCGGCACGCCGCGCAAGCCGTTCCACTTTCAGGATGTGGGATCGCTCGCCACCATCGGCCGCCATGCTGCGGTGGTGCAGATCGGACCGGTCAAACTTTCAGGACTGCCGGCGTGGCTGTTCTGGCTGTTCGTCCACATCTTCTTCCTGATCGATTTCCGCGCCCGCTTTGTCGTGATGTTCGAATGGGCGTGGTCGTATCTGACGTTCGAGCGGCATGCACGGGTGGTGGCGCTCGCAGAAAACGCCCCGCCACCCAAGCCGCACTAAGCGGCACTAAGGAGTCAAGTGAAAATAAGTTGATCAAGTTTTTGTTCGTCCTGGCAACAGAGTGTAGTTCCAGTCGCCATGAAATGGAGCCAGTTTGAGGTTGAGTTCGGCG
>JANLTL010000342.1:0-18809 GCA_031362905.1 Burkholderiales bacterium
TGCTCTGGTAATTGAGCATGATGTCGTCGGCCCCCGGCACGCCCATGATGTAGTTCTCGCCGGCGTTGCCGAGCAGCGTGAGCAGGGTGTCCATGTCGTCCTGGTTGGCATCGGCGTGGTTGGTGTAGCAAACGTCGATGCCCATCGGCAGGCCGAGCAGCTTGCCGCAGAAATGGTCTTCGATGCCGGCGCGGATGATCTCGCGGCCGTTCAGGTACTCCGGCCCGATGAACCCAACCACGCTGTTCACCAGCAGCGGGGCGAAGCGGCGTGCCAGGCCGTAGGCGCGTGCCTCGAGGGTCTGCTGGTCCACGCCGTGGTGGGCATTGGCGGAAAGCGCGCTGCCCTGCCCGGTTTCGAAATACATCACGTTGTGCCCCGCACTGCCTGGCACCGTGCCGCGCTTTAACGCACGCGCCATCGCGTCGGCCTCGCCCAGCATGGCGCTGGTGACGCCGAAGCTGCGGTTGGTGGCCTCGGTGCCGCCGATCGATTGAAACACCAGGTCCACCGGCGCACCCTGCTGCATCGCCTGCAGGGAGGTGCTCACGTGCGTGAGGATGCACGATTGTGTCGGAATCGCGTACTTCTCAATCACCCCTGCGAGAAAATGATTGAGCTTGATTTCCTGAGCCAGGTTGTCGGTGGCCGGGTTGATGCCGATCACCGCATCGCCGCAGCCGTACAAGAGCCCGTCGAGAATGCTGGCGGCAATGCCCTTTTCGTCATCGGTGGGGTGGTTCGGCTGCAAGCGGTTGGCCAGGCGCCCCGGCAGCCCGAGGGTGTTGCGAAAGCGCGTGACCACGCGCACCTTGCTCGCCACCAGCACCATGTCCTGGATGCGCATGATCTTTGACACGGCGGCCACCATCTCGGGCGTGAGGCCCGGCGCAATGGCGGTGAGCGCGTCGTCCTGCACCTCATAGCCCAACAGCCAGTTACGCAGATCGCCGACCGTCAGGTGCGCGAGGGGCGCAAAGGCCGCTGTGTCGTGCCCGTCGATGATCAAGCGCGTGATGTCGTCTTGTTCGTAAGGGACCACCGCTTCGTTGAGGAAGGTCTTGAGCGGCAGGTCGGCCAATGCTATTTGCGCGGCCACCCGCTCTTCGGCCGAATGCGCCGCAATGCCGGCCAGCACGTCGCCCGCTCGCAGCGGTGTGGCCTTGGCCAGCAGGGCTTTGAGGTCCGCGAAGCGGTAGGTGGTGGTGCCGACCGTGTGGGAGTAAGCGGGCATGCCGGGTGCCAATATGCATCGCGAAGAAGACAGCGACGAGTGTAGCGCGTCGTTCGGCACGCTGCCTCACTGCTTGCTGTCGAATGGACAAAAGCCACAAGAATGGCTCCCAGAGCCACTCTTGGCAACATATCCCTCTGAGAGCGCATAATCGACGGCATGCAACAAACCGACATCCTCATCATCGGTGGTGGTGCCATCGGCTCGGCGGTCGCTTACTTCTTGCGCTCTCACGCGCGAGCGCCGAGTGTGCTGGTGGTCGAGCCCGACCCCACCTACGCACTGGCCTCGACGCCGCGCGCCACCGGCGGCGTGCGGCGCCTGTTCTCCTGCGCCGAGAACATCCAGATGTCGGTCGCAAGCATGGAATTCTTTGCGCACTGGCATGCCAATGTCGCCGTAGAAGACGGCACCGGCTATTGCGCCCCCGACCTGTGCTGGAAGGAGGGCGGCTACCTCTTCGTAGTGGACGACCGCGCTGCCGCCATCGTTGAGCGCAACGCGGAGCGCCAGCGCGCGCTCGGAGTCGATGTGCGCCTGCTTGACCGCAGTGACTTGGCCCGGCAGTTCCCCTCGATCAGAAATGATGACCTCACCCTCGCCGCCTGGACACCGGGCGATGGCTGGCTCGACCCCAATGCCGTGCTGCAGGGCTTTCGAAAAAAGGCCCAGCACCTGGGCGCGGTGTATGTGAAAGACAAGGTCATCGGCATCAATGTGCGCGACAGCGCCAGCCCGCAATCGAAGCGCGGGCGCGTCAGCCACGTGCGCCTTGAAAGTGGCGAAACCGCGCGCGTGGGCATTGTGATCAATGCCACCGGCGCCTGGGCGGCGGAGGTGTGCTCGCTGATCGGCATGCCGCTGCCGGTGGCGCCGATGCGGCGCTTCGAGCACTATGTGGAAATCGAATCCACGCTCGAACCCCTGCCGCTGATCAAGGACCTTGACCGCCTGGTGTGCCGCCCGGAGAGCCAGGGCTACTCGGTGGGTCTGGTCAACAGCAACGAGCAGCGCGGCTACAACTTCGAGCCCGACCCCGCCTACTTCGAAAGCATCGTCTGGCCGGCGCTGGCCTGGCGCATGCCTGCCTTTGAATCGCTCAAGCTCAAGCGCGAATGGACCGGCCTCTACGACGAAAACGAGCTCGACGGGAACATGATCCTCGGCCCCTGGGCCGGCGAGATCGACAACTTCTACGTGGCGGCCGGCTTCTCCGGCCATGGCCTGATGCACGTCCCGGCGGTGGGCCGCGCCCTGGCCGAGCTGATTCTGGAAGGCGGGTATCGCACCCTGGATCTTGCGCGCATGGACTACCGGCGCGTGCAGAGTGGCGAGGCGGTGCGGGAAGAGGGGATTATCTAGAAACTAAATCAAGAACTCGCGCTATTTTAGGAAAACGCCTATACCTATATTAATGAGAATGGCTCTGGGAGCGGGTCTGCGTGGCACATAAAGCCACGAGTCCCTCCCACCAACGGTTTCAGACCTGCCGCGCAAAAAATGGACAGCTCCGATCAAGCCCGTCATCCCGGTTCGCATCCACTCCTTCCCAGCAGCGGCCAAACGCACCTGTTCACCGGCAACATCAGGAGCCAAATCGACCAAGTCTGGAACGCTATCTAGGCAGGCGGCATCGCCGACCCGCTTGAAGTCATCGAGCAAATCACCTAACTGCTGTTCCTGCGCCGCCTCGACGGCATATATCGGCCAACCTAAAATAAGGAAGCCCTATTGCCTCCTTATTAAAGCCAGCCTATCATATGGATCGCTTTTCTCTCCATATACAAGGGAGCCATTGCTATGGCGGGCGCTGTTGCAAGGTCGACACGCGCGGGGCGCTATATCAGCCAGCCGACTGGCTACCGTGCGTTCATGCCGGCTCCCCTGCCGCCGGACCCGGTCCTTGACCTTGGCGGGGAGCTGACGGGCCTATTGTCCCAGGCTGATCGCGCGCTGGGCCGGCTGGATGGTTCGGTGCAGACCTTGCCGAACCCCGATCTTTTTGTGTTCATGTACGTGCGCAAAGAGGCGGTGCTGTCGAGCCAGATTGAGGGCACGCAGAGTTCGTTGCAGGATTTGCTGGCTGCCGAGGCGCAGTTGTTTGATCAGAATCTTCCGCGCGATGTGGACGAGGTGATCAATTACGTCAGGGCGATGAAGTATGGGTTGGCGCGGTTGGCCGACCTGCCGGTATCGGTGCGGTTGATCCGTGAGATTCATGCCGAATTGATGGACGGAGTGCGCGGTGGGCGCTTCCAGCCGGGGGAATTGCGTACCAGCCAGAACTGGATTGGCCCGGCCGGGTGCACGCTGGGCACCGCTACGTTTGTGCCGCCGCCGCACTACGAAGTGCCCAACGTGCTGGGCCAGCTTGAGACGTTTTTGCACCAACAGGACAACCTGCCGCCGCTGGTGAAGATTGCGCTGGCGCATGTGCAGTTTGAAACGATTCACCCGTTTCTCGATGGCAATGGCCGCGTTGGCCGCCTGCTTATTACCTTCCTGCTCACCGAAAGCGCCATCCTGCACAAGCCGGTGCTGTACCTATCGCACTATTTCAAACAGCATCGGCAGACCTATTACGAGCATTTGCAGGCGGTGCGCGACCACGGCGCGTGGGAGGAGTGGCTGGCCTTTTTCCTGCGTGGTGTGATCGAGGTGTCGGCGGAGGCTGCGGAAACGGTGCGGCGCATTTTGCATTTGCGCGAGTCGCATCGCGCTGCCATTACGGCGCAATTGGGCCGTGCTGCCGGCAACGGGCATAAGGTGCTCGAATCCTTGTTTGATCGCCCCATCGTTTCGGTGAACGATGTAAAGAAGCTCACGGGCACAACGTATGTTGCCGCGAATGCACTTGTATCCCGTCTGGTGGCATTGGGGGTATTGAGCGAACTGACCGGCAACGCGCGCAACCGGCGTTTCCGTTACGCGCCCTACATTGCACTTTTCAACGAGCCGATTCCCGCTGCGGGAGAAGATGCGTGAGCCAGTTCGCGTTCCTTGAACGCGCGTGGCCTGGGCTTACAAGCACGACGCGGCATTGAAGTTGCCGTATCAGGACAACCTTTCCGCGCTGAGTCACGACCCCAGCTTCAAGCTCGCAGCGAGTGAAGCGGTATTCAGCATGGCGCAGATTGATCAGCTAGTCGGGATTCTTGAGCAGGTGACGAGCACTGATATTGCGGCATAGGGCGGAAACCCTCTCCCACCAACCCTCTCAGCCCGACGCCAACCGCCTGTCAGGCTGCGAAACCCGGTATTCAAACCTTGATTCCCAACAACTTCGCCGCCGTGCCGCCCAGCACGGCCACCTTGTCGGCATCGGAAAAGCCGGGCGTGGCCAGCACTTCATCGACTGCTGTCTTGGTCCACGGAAACGGATAGTCGGTACCCACCACCAGCTGGCTTGCGCCGACTTCGGCGGCGAGATGGCGAATGCCCTCGGGCGAGAACACCATGGTGTCGTAGTACATCTGTTTCAAATACTCGGTCGGCTTTTTCTTGATCGGGCCGTGCGGACCGCCGGGGCACGCAGAGGGCAACGTGAGGCAGCCGATGTCGGAGCGGCCCATGTAAGAAGGCAGAAAACCGCCGCCGTGCGCGCCGCAGATCTTGAGCTTGGGAAATTTGTCGAGCGTGCCTTCAAAGATCAGGTGTGACAAGGCAATCGAGGTCTCAAGCGGAAAGCCGATCACGTTGGGGAGGTAGCCGTTGCCCTTGAGGCGGCTGGCCAGTTGCGCAGTGGCGCCGTCGGCCTGCGGGTGAATGAACACCAGCACGCCGAGTTCTTCAACCTTTTCCCAGAACGGATGAAACTTCGGGTCACTCAATTCATCGCCATTCACGCTGGCGCCGATTGACGCGCCGCGCAGGCCGTACTTCTTGACGCCTTCTTCGAGTTGCCTGGCCGCAAGGTCCGGATACTGCAGCGCCACGGTGGCGAACGCCACAAAGCGCGTGGGGTGTGCGGCTACCGCTTCGGCCAGCTTCTCGTTCTGCAGCTGAATGATCTTTTCGGCGAGATCACGATCCGCCTTCATCCAGAACGGATTGATCGACAGCGCCTGCATGTCGATACCCTGTGCGTCCATGGCGGCAAGGCGCTGGTCGACCGGGGCCATCATGGAAAGGTCCGGGCGGAACGAGGAGGTCGCGCCGATTTTGAGGTTCATCAAGGCCATCGCTTCCGGCACCAGGCAATGCGCGTGCACGTCGATCACCAGGGCGCGTTTGCCGCCGACCGTGGTTTCGCGCCGGCGTGGTTGGGCATGGACATGGCGCCCACCCAACAAATCGCAGCCAACGAAGGCGATACCGGAGAGTGCGGTGGATTTGCCGAGAAATTCGCGACGGGATGTCATGCTGTGCCCTCCTTTGAGCGGGTGATTGCGGCGTACTGTCGGTTGGGAGCTTGGTGGGAGTCTGAAGCCGGCTCTCTTGTGAGGGTACTTCGGTTCTGGCTCTATGTGCGGTACTTCTCCAGCACGGCACGATCAATCGTCACGCCCAGCCCGGGGCCGGAAGGAATCGTCACCCAGCCATCCTTCTGGACAATCGGCTCGGTAATCAGAAACTGGCGGAACGGATGCGACGAGCGGTCGTATTCAAACGCTGGCTCCTGCGCGAACAGCGAATGGTGCACCACCGGCAGCGCGGCCATCACCTGCAGCGAAGCCGCCTGCGCAATCGCCGAGCCCCACACATGCGGGTTGACCGCCACGCCGTGTGATTGCGCCAGTGCCGTGATGTGGCGTGCCGCCGTGATGCCGCCGCACGAACCCATGTCCGGCTGGGCGATATCCACGCCGCCAGCCTCGAACAGCGCACGATAGCCATACAGCGTGTGTTCGTTCTCGCCGCCGGCAATCGGCATGGTGAGCTTCTCGCGCATTTCGGCGTAACCGTGCGTATCTTCCGGCACCACCGGCTCTTCATACCAGCGCAGCTGGTAGTCGGCCAGCGCGCGGCCCAGTTGCAGCGCCTCGGCGCGACCGTAGGCGTGGTTAGTGTCGATCATCAGCGTGATGTTGCGCCCGGCGATGGTTTTTTTAATTGCTTCCATGCAGGCAATGTCATCGGACACGCCGTAACCAAGCTTCACCTTCATCAGGCGAAAGCCGGCATCGTGGTGGCGAATCGCTTCTTCTGCGAGGCGCGCGGCTTCACCTTGCCCCTTGATGCGGTAAAAGCCCGTTGCATACGGCTCCACGCGGGTACGAAACGCACCGCCCATCAGCTGGTAAATCGGCACGTTGTGGCTGCGCGCGGCGATGTCCCACAGCGCAATGTCGATGGCGCTGATGGCAGACACCACCGAGCCTTTGCGGCCGTAGTCGCGCGTAGCGTGGTACATGCGGTGCCACAGCACTTCAGTGTTGCGCGGGTCGGCGCCGAGGATCAACGGCTTTAACGCATATTCGATGGCGGCCGCGGCAATCTCGGGCGGCTCCAGCCCTTGCGCAAAGGCCTCGCCCCAGCCGGTGATGCCTTCGTCAGTGGACACTTCCACCAACGTGGCGCTGCGCTGCCTTACCCAGCCCTGCGAAAACGCGAATGGCTCGGCCAGCGGGCTCTTGAGCACATGCACACGAACGTCGGTAACCTTCATGGGCCGGTAACTTTCATGTGCTCCCCCGTGGCTGGTTGCGCGTTCTTGGTGGCGCGTTGTTGATGGCGCGCTACTGTGCGCGGCTGCGCACCAGCCGGCCCGGCAAGGCGCCGGTGGGTTTGCCCTTCTCCATCACCAGCTCACCCGAGACGAACGTCGCTTCATAGCCGTTGGCGGTTTGCACCAGGCGGCGGCCGCCGGTGGGCAGGTCGTACATCATCTGCGGTGCGTTGGCGGCGAGGTGCGCAAAGTCGATCAGGTTGACGTCGGCCTTCATGCCAGGCACAAGTGCGCCGCGATCATGCAAGCCGACGCCGCGCGCGTTACGCAAGGTTTGCGCATGCACCAGGAATTCGAGCGGCAGCTTGTCGCCGCGCGTGCGGTCGCGTGCCCAGTGGCTGATCAGATAGGTCGGGTAGCTCGCATCGCAAATGTAGCCGCAGTGCGCACCGGCATCCCCCAGACCCAGGAGCGCAGCGGGATGCGTGAGCATCTCGCGCACCACGTTGAGGTTGTTCTCGGTGTAGTTGTAAAGCGGGAAGTAGAACTTGCGTTTGCCGCCGTCTTCCAGCATCAGGTCGTAAGCCACTTCTTCCGGCGTGCGGCCGGTGGCTTCGGCAATGCCGGCCACGCTGTCTTCATGGCGCGGCTCGTAATCCGCAGTTTCACCCCGCAGCGGGTACAGCTTGTGAAAGTCACGCGTGATGCTGGCGAGGCGCCAGTTTTCCGGCGGCGTGGCCGCCTCCTTGATGAGGCGTGCACGCAGTGCCGGGTCTTTCAGGCGCGCCACGCGCTCCGCCAGCGGCAGCGCCGCGATCTCCAGATAACCCGGGGTAAGGAAGAAGGGCTGCATCGAGCATTCCAGCCCGTGGATCATGCCAATCGGGCGACACGACACCTGCGCCTTGATGTCGAGGCCGAGGCCGCGTGCTGCGTCAACGCGCTGCATCACCGCACGCCATTTGTCGGGCATGTGGTCGCGTTGCAGCAAGGTGAACGACAGCGGACGGCCGCTGACACGCGCGCATTCCTTGAGGATATTGAATTCGCTGTCGATGTCGTCGAAATCCGAAATCAGCTGTAGCACACCCTTGCCGGTTTCCCCCACGGCCTTGGCAATGCTGGTGAGCTCGCGTTCTGCCACACCGAAGGTGGGCGTCTGCTCGCCGCGCGAAGTTTTATGGACGAATGTGCGCGAAGTGGTAAATCCCAGCGCACCGGCGGCAATCGCCTCCTTGGCCACCGCAGCCATCTGGTGCATGTCGTCTTTGGTCGCTTCTTCCCGCCGCGCGCCGCGCTCGCCCATCACGAACACGCGCACGGCGGCGTGCGGAATCTGCGCGCCCAGATCCATGATGCGCGGCGTCTTGTCAACTGCATCGAGGTATTGCGGAAAACTCTCCCAATCCCACTTCACGCCTTCATTGAGCACCGCACCGGGAATGTCTTCCACGCCTTCCATCAGCTCGATCAGCCACTCGCGCTGGCTCGGCTTGGCCGGCGCAAAGCCGACGCCGCAATTGCCCATCACCGCGGTGGTCACGCCGTGCCATGACGAAGGCGTCATGTAAGGATCCCAACTGGCCTGGCCGTCGTAGTGGGTATGGATGTCGATCCAGCCCGGTGCCACCATCAGGCCGGTGGCGTCGACGGTGCGCTTGGCCGCACTCGTGATCTTGCCCACTTCGGCAATCTTGCCGTCTTTGACGGCCACATCGCCGGTGAAGGATGCGGCGCCGGTGCCATCGACAATGGTGCCGCCGTGAATCAACAAGTCATACATGATGGGTTTTCCTGTGCCTTGTTCAAAGAATGTGGTGCGATGCTGCTGCCCGGTTGGACTGCGCGCAACCTCGATGCCCCGGCGATCACTCGATCTTCACCCCGAGGCCAGGCAGGGTGCGCTGCCAGATCGCTGTTTCGTCGGCGAGCTGGCGCTGCATCTCGGCCGGTGTGTTGCACACCGGCACGTTGCCCATTTGGGCCATCGCCGCACGCGTCTGCGCATCGGCCATGGTTTTGCACACTGCACTGTGTAAACGATCAATCACGGCCTTTGGTGTGCCCGCAGGTACCGCCATGCCCCACCAGTTGCTGGCGCTGATCGCGCCCAGCCCGGCTTCGGCGAAGGTCTGCGCCTCGGGCAGGGCGTCAAGCCGCGTTTTGGTGGCCACGGCCAGCGCGCGCAGCTTGCCCGCCTTCACATGCGCTGCGCCGAGGCCGGCGCCACCCAGAAAGAACTGCACTTCGCCGCCCAGCAAGGCGGTGATGACCGCTGCTGCGCCCTTGTAGGGCACATGGGTCATGCCCAGATTGAATGCCTTGTTGATGGCTTCGCCGGCCAGATGCGTGGTGGTGCCGCTGCCGGGTGAGCCATAGTTCACCTTGCCCGGATTGGTGCGCGACCAGGTGACGAACTCGCGAAAGTTCTGCACCGGCACACCGGCCGGCACGAACAGCACCGAGGGCACATCGACAACAATCGTCACTGCATCGAAACGCTTCAAGGGATCGAACCCGAGATCCTTGTAGAGAAACTGGTTGATGGTGAAGTTGTTGGTGGCCGACAGCAACACGGTGTAGCCATCCGGGGCGGCCTGTTCCACTGCGCGGGCGCCAATGTTGCCGCCTGCGCCAGGCCGGTTCTCGACCACGATGGTCTGGCCGAGTTCGGCGCGCAGGCCATCGCTGAGGCGGCGGATCACCACGTCGCCCATGGCGCCGGGTGCATAGGGCACCACCACACGTATGGGCCGAGCCGGCCAGGCGTCAGTGGTTTGCGCGAATGCGCCCAACCCGGTCGAGGCAAACAGCAGCATGCCGATGGCACGGGCGGACCGAAGGAGCGTGGCACACATCATGATGGTCCTTGCAGGGGAAGGGATGATGAACTCTGGCCGACTGCTTAGACGTCAACCCGCAACATGTCAGTTGCCAGTTGCAGCGGGCCCGCATAATTCTTGCGAATGTCACGCACCACATCGTCCATCAGGTGCGGACCCATCAGTTCAACCGGCACATGATGCTTGGCCACCCGCTTGAGCAATGCATGGGTCGAATCAAAATGTCCGAAATGCGTCGCCAGCAAGCGCTTGACGCCGGCGCGCGTGGCCAACAGGCCAAGCTCGGTGGGGCTGGTGTGCGCAAAAATGCCGACGCCGCTTTTCTTGCGGTGCTCGATGAATGTTTCGGGGAAAGTGCATTCGTGGATCAGCAGGTCCGCACCTGCCGCCAGCCGCTCCATTGATTCGCAAGGCGCGGTATCGCCGCTGAAGGCAACCACCTTGCCTTCGGCTTCGAGGCGCACGCCAAAGCACTCGGAAATTTCGCGCGGTATATGCTCGACCCAGTCACAAGTCATGCGCACGTGCTCGTCTTCGTAGGCCAGGCCGGGGCTCACCTCAATCACCTTGGGCCGCACCGCGGCGAGATTGGCCTGGCGCCGTGGGTAGTGGCTGCGCGCTTCGAAGTCGGATTTGAATGCGCCGCCTTCAAACAGGTTGCGTACAAAATGGGCAGTGCCCTTGGGGCCGAGCACCACTGGCGAATCTTCGCGGTCCCACATCCAGCCGGTGATCACGAACAGCGGAAAGTCGCAAATGTGGTCGTGGTGCAGGTGGGTGAGAAACACTGCTGTGACTTCAGCCGGGCTGACATTGGCGCGCACCATGTTGCGGGTGATGCCGGCGCCGCAATCAAACAGGTAGTGGCGGCCGTTGTCGAGCGTGACCAGAATGCCCGACTGGGCGCGGTCCGGATCGACGAACGCCGCGCCGGTGCCGAGCATGGTGATATGCATCTGCCAACTCCTCGCGAAAAATGATCCGTCGGACGGCCGCCCTTACTTGTCCGTCCAGGGCAACTCTTTCCAGAGCGCGCGAAAGCGCACGTCGTCAGATTTCAACTCAGCCTCATACGCGGCCGGGGCGAGATACCGAATCGGCGCAAACGCGCGCTCGGCAGCGAGTTTGAAGGCCGGGTCGGCCTGGGCTTTTTCGATGGCGTTGATCAGCCGGTCGCGGATTGCCGGCGGCATGCCCTTGGGGCCGACGATGCCGCGCAGCGAAGCCATGTCAAAGGCAAAGCCCTGCTCGCGGAAGGTGGGCCAATCGGCTGCGGCCGGCAGGCGCTTGGAGGCCATTTGCCCGAGGCAGCGCAGCGGCGAGCCACCCTTGATGTATTGCAGCGCCTCCCCGACGTTGATGGCGGCCACTTCAATGTGTTTGCCGATGATGGCGGTGCGCGTATCGGCGCTGCCCTTGAACGGCACGTGGGTCATCTTGACGCCCGCGCTTTTCTCGAAAAACATCATGGCGAGGTGGTCGTCCGAGCCGACGCCGGTGGTGCCTACCGTCACCTTGCCGGGGTTGGCCTTGGAGAAGGCAGCCAGGTCTGCGAGGGTCTTGTAGGCGCTTTCGGCATGCACGCAGAACGTGCCGGGGTCGTCCACCACATTGCCCAGCAGGTCATAGCTTTGCAGCGTCCATTGCGCACTGCGCTCGATCGGAATGGTCACGATCGGCGGCGTGTTGATAAAGCCGATGGTGTAGCCGTCGGTGGGCGCCGCCGCGATGGCGGCAAAGCCGATGCCGCCACCAGCGCCTGGGCGGTTCACGACATTGATCTTGGCGCCGTCGCCGAGGTGCTTTTCGAGAAAGGGAATGATGTTGCGCGCGATGATGTCAGTGCCGCCGCCGGGTGCGTAGGCAATGATCATGTTGATTGGCTGGTCGGTGGGCCATGCCGCCGACGCGACGCTGGGCAGTGCGGCTGCAGTCATGCTTGCCGCGAGGGCGACACCGCGAAGCGTTTGCTGCAAGAGGGCTTTTGCGCGAATGGTCATGTCTGTCTCCGACGTTGTGATCTTGTGGAAACAGTATAACGGCGGTAGTGGCAGCCAATCTGTGTAAAGAAAGGTTGCCGCCCTTGAAGTCCCGTCGCAACGGGCGCACCTTACGCACTTCTCCACAGCAGAACGCCACCACTCCATGGGTCGCATTATCTTCATCGGTATCTCCGCACTGCTGCACGCCTATGTCGGCACGCGCCTCGCCTCGGCGTTTACAGACATGCCGTGGGCGCTGGCGGCGTTCGCCACCCTGCTGGTGCTTTCAGCGCTGATGATTCCCTTGAGCCTGATCGCCCGGCGCTCCCACTGGGGTCGCTTCACCGAAACGCTGGCCTGGACGGGCATGCTCTTCATGGGCTTGTTCTCGTCGCTGTTCGTGCTGGCCCTGGTGCGCGATGTCGCCCTGCTGCTCGCGGCAGCGCTCTCGTCGCTTTGGCCAGCGTGGTGGCCAGCACTCTTGCCCACCCCGCAATGGGAAACCACCTCCGCCCAATGGACCCTCGCCGCAGCCATCGTGGCCACGGTGATCGGTTTTGTCAGCGCACGCCGCACCGCAGCGATCGTGCACATCGACATCCCGATTGCCGGCCTCGCGGTGGAGTTGCACGGCTTCACCATCGCCCAGATCACCGACATCCACGTCGGCCACACCATCAAGGCCGGCTACGTGCACGCAGTGGTCGAGGCGGTCAACAGGCTCGGGGCCGACATGGTGGCGATTACCGGCGACCTGGTCGACGGCAGCGTTGCCAGCCTGCGTGAGCACGTTGCCCCGCTCCGGCGTCTGGCCTCACGCCATGGCACCTTCTTCGTCACCGGCAACCACGAGTACTATTCCGGCGCCCACGCCTGGATAGCCGAGCTGCAACGCCTCGACATCCGCGTGCTGATGAATGAACACGTGGTGGTGCAGCACGACACCGCCGCGCTGGTGGTGGCGGGGGTCACCGACGTCAGCGCGCACCACTTCGACGCTACCCACCGCAGCGACCCGCACTCAGCGATAGCCGGCGCACCCCCGCACGCCTCGATGCGCCTGCTGCTCGCCCACCAGCCGCGTAGCGCCGCCGCCGCCGCCGATGCCGGCTTCGATTTGCAAATCTCCGGCCACACCCACGGCGGCCAGTTTTTGCCGTGGAATTTTTTCGTCAAGCTGCAACAACCGTTCGTCGCCGGGCTGCGCCGGCTGCGCAATCTGTGGGTGTATACGAGCCGCGGGACCGGCTATTGGGGGCCGCCGAACCGGTTCGGGATTCCGTCGGAGATCACCTTGCTGCGGTTGGTGCCGGAGGGCTGACCATAGGGCGGAGAGGCGCTCCCACCAACGGTTTCTGCAGACATGTCATTGTTGCATTTATCGTTAATTAGCGATAAATACAATACATCGTTATAAAGCGATATATTGTATTTATCGTATATCTACGATATATTGCTGCAATGGACCATGCCATCCAACTTGCCAGCCAACTCAGCGAGCACCTGAAGTCGCTGCGTAACACCAAGAGCCTGACCCAGGCAGAGCTTGGCAAACGGCTCGGCCTCGGCCAGGTGCGCATTGCCGAGATCGAAAAAAACCCGGCGGCCATCAGCGTTGACCAATTGATCAAGCTGCTGGCCGCGCTCGATACGCAAGTCATCCTGCGGCCGAAGCGGCCCATCAACCTCGGCAAACCCGGCCCCGCCGCCCGGGTTGACAAAAGCGGCGGCGGCATCTGGTGAGCGCTCTCAACGTCTGGATGAACGGCGAGCTGGTCGGGGCGTGGAGCGTCACCCGCACCGGCACCCACGCATTCACCTACGGGCAAAGCTGGGTCGATTCGCCCAACGTGCGCGCGCTCTCGCTCTCCCTCCCCATCACCAGCGACCACGAAGTGCGCGGCGCCGTCGTCGAACATTACTTCGACAACCTCCTGCCGGATTCCACCCCGATTCGTGAACGCCTGCGCACGCGTTTCGGTACGCGCTCGACGCAGGCTTTCGAATTGCTCGCGGCGATCGGGCGCGACTGTGCCGGCGCCGTACAACTGCTGCCGCCCGATACGGAACCAACCGGCTTCAACCAGATAGCGAGCGCCCCGCTCAGCAACCCGGACATCGAACACCTGTTGCGCGGGCTGACCTTGCCTGCCGGGCCGGGTGCGGAAAACCCGGACCACTTCCGCATCTCGATTGCCGGCGCCCAGGAAAAAACCGCGCTGCTCCGGATTGGAAAAAAATGGCACCGGCCGCTTGGCGCCACGCCAAGCACGCACATCCTCAAGCTGCCGCTCGGCCTGGTCGGCGGCAGGCAGCTCGATATGGCCGGCTCGGTCGAAAACGAATGGCTGTGCGCACAGATCGTCGAAGCGCTGGGCCTGCCCGTCGCCGCGACCGAGATGGCCGTGTTTGGCCGTCAAAAGGTGCTGGTGGTTGAGCGCTTCGACCGCAAATGGATGGGCGCTTCCCGCACCGCAGCCGGCGCCTGGATCGCACGGCTCCCGCAGGAAGATTTTTGCCAGGCCACGGCGACCGCCGCAAACCGGAAGTACGAAACCGACGGCGGCCCGGGCATGCAACGCTGCCTCGCCATCCTGGCCGGCAGCGAAGCGGCGGATGCCGACCGCCTGCGTTTCATCGAGAGCCAGCTCGCGTTCTGGCTGCTCGCCGCCACCGACGGCCACGCCAAAAATTTCTCCCTGTTTCACAAGCGCAGCGGTGCCTACACACTCACGCCTCTTTATGACGTCATCTCCATGTGGCCGGTGACGGGCGAAGGCCCGGGACTGCTATCGCCCCACGACGCCCGGCTCGCCATGGCATTGCGAGCGAAGAACGCGCACTACCGGTTGATGGAAATCCAGACGCGCCATTGGCGGCACCTCGCCGAAACCAGCGGCGTGCCGGACGCGTGGAACAGTCTGTGCGCACTGGTGGAGCGCGTCGATGGCGCGCTGGAGCAGGTAGAAAAACGGCTGCCTGCGGATTTTCCCGCTGCGCTGTGGAGAAAGATCAGCAAGGGGATGCGCGGGCAGGTGAAGGTTTTTCGTGGCGGGCTTGCTGCGGTGTAAGTGGCTTCGATTTGCAAATCTCCGGCCACACCCACGGCGGCCAGTTTTTGCCGTGGAATTTTTTCGTCAAGCTGCAACAACCGTTCGTCGCTGGGCTGCGCCGGCTGCGCAAGCTGTGGGTGGTTACGAGCCGGGGAACCGGCTATTGGGGGCCGCCGAACCGGTTCGGAATTCCGTCTGAGATTACCTTGCTGCGGTTGGTGCCGGAGGGCTGATCTTTCGGATGAGAAGCGCAAACGCAGCTATCATTTGCGACGATCTCTCGCCTCCTAAGTGCTCGATGCCTACCGCCGCCGAAATGCCGAATCGCACGGAACGTCCGAACATGACCATCGGGCGCGCCGCATTGATTGCGCTGATGGACCGATATCTCCGCGGCCTGCTCGACCCGTTTGTAAGTCTGCTGGAACTGCACAAGCTCATATACTTCATGCAAGAGGCGGGGCAGGACCTTCGACTCAAATACGAACCGGGCCGCTACGGCCCCTACGCGGGCAATCTGCGGCAAGTCCTCATCAAACTGGAAGGCCATTTCGTCCAAGGGTATGGTGATGGAGCGGATTCGCCAAGCAAACCAATTGAATTGCTCGATGGCTCGGTAACCGAAGCCACGCAGTTCCTGGCGGACAATTTGGCAGTCCAGGAGCGCATGAACCGCGTGGCGGCTTTGATTGACGGATTCGAAGATCCGTATGGCATGGAGCTGCTCAGTTCAGTTCATTGGGTGATGTGCCGCGACATTGCGGCGCGTGACTCGGCAGATGCCGCGGTACCGGCGGTGCATGAATGGAACGAACGCAAGCAGAAGTCCCTCAAGGCCGAACACCTGCAGATTGCCTGGCATCGGCTCAAAAAATTGGGCTGGGACTCGGAAACCCGAAGCGCGATTCATTAGAAATCGCATCGTCGATACGAAGCGCATGGCATCGGTAAAGCCGAAAACAAAATCAAGTGCGCAGGCCTGAAACGGTTGGTGTGAGCATCTCTTGGATATGTGTCCGTGGAAATTGTTGGTGTGAGCGGCTCTCCAATGATTGACTAAGAGAGATTCAATCATTCCCGGAACAGCCCTACCGCGTAGTCCAGCGAGCGAGCCGCTCACTGACTTCAAGTTTAGGAAGCCGGCAACGCGGATGGGCAGCGATCTTTTGCAGCCCCTCTGCCAGCGACACTTTCGCAATCACGCCACTCGCTTCCATCTGATCAAGCAGCCACAACACCCCGCGACATTCGACCTTTTTTTCGCCCGCTTCAGTGCGCAACGCCTTGTCGCCGGTCACAAGCAAGTGTTCGGACCGCCTGGCACAGCTCAACGCGAAACAATCGGGCATCGATAAAAAAACGTTGGCAATCTGGACCGCCTGGGCAAACTCAACCTCCTCTGATGTGAGCTCCACGATGCTCAGACCCATTTGTCTCAGCAGCGGCCCATTCTCCGGCTCCAGTTCTTCGACATACAGCAAGTCGGGCACAACCAGTTGGTGTCCGCACGCGAACGCCGCCTCAAGCAGGCCGCCCCGCTCGAGGTCGATCAATACCGACGTGTCGGACACCAAAACGATCATGCGTAAACAACCCCATGCGCAGAAAGACGGCGGTCAAGTTCGCGCGTCGTGATTCTCAGCAATGAAGCTGCTTTGGCTTCGGAAATAACGCCTTCCGCCACCGCACGAAAACACAATCGCTGCATTCGTACCGGTATCTCCTTGGCTATCGGATTGGGTTCCTGCGTATCCGGGTTATTCCAGTTGAGCGCCTTGATCTGATTCCAAAGACTGAAAAACACGCCGCGCGAAATGATCTCAAGCTGGCTGCAGCGCATCACGAGTGCCGCCACGCTGACCTTGAAGAGTTGTTTGAGTTCGACCAGCTCACCCATCGAAATGGATTTGCGTTTTTCACCAAACAGCGAAAAAAGCATTTCCTTGTCCATCAAAAACGCCCCGGCGAACCGGTCCGCCGCCTTCTCCTGCTTGGCGTCTTCAAACCCTTTCTCAAACCTCAACACCAAATGGGCCAACTCATGGGCCAGCGTAAAGCGTTGCCTTTCCCCATTGTGGTTTTCGTTCACCACGATCACCGGCACATCCACGCTCTTGTGACGCTTCACAAACGCCTTTGACCCGGACACGGACTCCGGCAAATTCAACGCCACCACCTTGACGCCGTTCTCCTCCAGCAACTCGGCCATCATCGGAATGGGCGCCACGCCAAGCTTCCAATGCCTGCGCAAGGCTTCCGCAGCCAATTCCGCACCCTCCACCGCGCCAATCGTGAACGCCGCGTGACGCGGCAACGACCACAACCCTTCCTGCCCCGGCAACAAATCTTCAAGCTGCAAATAGCGCTCGACCTGATCCAGCACCATCGCCTCAACGGCACGCTCCTCCTTGGCCACGGCCGAAGCAGACTTCCGGAAATCCACCCCGGCAAGCTCCACTTCCCGCGTACTGAGAAGGAAATCCGGAGACACCTTCAAGGCCCTGGACAGCGCAATCAACACGCTGGAACTGGGCATCATTTCATCGCGCTCGTATTTCCCGATGGCTTGTGCGCTGACGAGTTTCTGGAGGGCTGCCTCCAGGTCGCGTAGCGACAAGCCGGCCGCCTCGCGGGCCAACTTCAATCTTTTGCCGATCATGTGCTTTCTCCAATGGTTTACAATTAACCAATATTTTATACTATTTGTAAACCACTAGCTTGTATCGCTTCGTGTTATCTTGCCACTGTAGTTTCGTAGCAATCGACCGTTCGGAGGCAAAGCAAATGGACAACCGCATCACGATCGACCCGGCCATCTGCCATGGCAAGCCCTGCATTCGCGGCTTGCGCTATCCAGTCGAAAGCGTCCTCGAATGGCTGGCCGCCGGCATGAGCATCGACAACATCCTGGCCGACTATGCCGACCTTGAGCGCGACGACATTCTCGCCGTGCTCGCGTTCGCCGCACGGCTGGCCCACGTGAACCGGATCGAACCGATCGCGGCATGAGGTTTCTGGTTGACGCGCAGTTGCCGCTGCGCCTGGCGCAATGGTTGAATCAAGCCGGCCATGACGCCCGCCACACACTCGATCTGCCGCAAGGAAACCGCACGCCGGACGGAGACGTGGTGGCCACCGCCGTGCGCGAAGAGCGCATCGTCGTTACCAAAGACAGCGATTTCGTACAGACGTTTTTGCTCAGCGGGCAACCGCGCCTGCTATTGATCTCCACCGGCAACATCTCGAATGCCGATCTGGAGGGATTGTTGCAAGGCAGTCTTGCAGCCATCGAACAGGCATTTGAGGCGCATCGTTTTGTTGAAGTTGGCCGCACTGCACTGCTGATCCACGAATGAACAAATTTTCTTCCAAAACCCGCCAACAACAAACGAGTGCGCAAAAAGATGCGAAGGCAGATGCACAGGCGGTCGCTACTCGGGCGGCAAAGGTCAAACGTGCACTGGCAGTCCGTGCAATCAAAGCATGGCCCGCCGAAAAATTTAACCGCGCCGACGCCTACGTCGACTGAGCACGGCTCGGCCCTGAATGATGGGACCAGCGCCATAGGGCTAAGAAGCGCTCCCACCAATGGTTTCAAGCCCTTTCCCGAGTGAAAAATCAGGCTTGCCTAATGTAGCCAATAACGCTACAATCGTAGCTAAAGAAGCTACATAAAGGAATCCAGCCAATGCTGGTCGATCTCCTGTTCGGCAGCTACCGCCAGCGCGTGCTCAGCTTGTTGTTGCTGCACCCGGACTCCGGTTACCACGTGCGCGAACTGGCCCGCGTTACCGGCACCACGGCCGGCACGCTGCACAAGGAACTCGTGCGCCTCGCGCAAGCCGGCCTGCTGCTGCGAGAAGAGCAAGGCAACCAGGTGCGCTACCGCGCCAACCGCGCCTGCCCGGTGTTCGCCGAGCTGGCCAGCCTGTTCCGCAAAACCACCGGCCTCGCCGTCACGCTCGCCGACGCCTTGCAACCCCTCGATGACCATCTCGCCCTGGCGCTGGTATTCGGCTCAGTCGCCAGAGGCGAAGAAACCGCCTCCAGCGACGTGGACCTGCTGCTGGTAGGCGATCTGGGATTCGC
>JANLTL010000360.1:0-2524 GCA_031362905.1 Burkholderiales bacterium
CGGCGGCGTCGACATGATGGTGGCGATGAACCCGCAAACCTGGGACAAGGACATCGCCGAGATCGAGCCGGGCGGCTACCTGCTGTACGACTCGACCAAGGCCCTGCCGGCGTCCAAGTTTCGTGACGACATCCACGTGATCGGCGTGCCGCTGACCGAGATCTGCAACGACACCTACACCGATCCGCGCGAGCGCCAGTTGTTCAAGAACATCATTTATGTCGGCGTGCTCGCAGCGCTGCTCGACATGGATGCCGAGGCGATTGCCGAGTTGATCGGTGAGCAATACAAGGGCAAGGAAAAGCTGCTCAAGCCCAACGTGCACGCGCTGCAATTGGGTCGCGACTATGCGGTGGCCAAGCTCAAGTGCCCGCTGCCAATCCGCATTTCCAAGCGCAACAACATCGGCGACATGATTCTGGTCGAAGGCAACGCAGCTGCCGCGCTGGGCATGGTCTACGGCGGCGCCACGGTGTGCGCGTGGTATCCGATCACGCCCTCCTCCTCCGTCGCCGAAGCCTTCATCAAGTATTGCCAGAAACTGCGCCTGGATGCGACCAACAAGTCGAAGTTCGCCATCGTGCAGGCCGAGGATGAAATTGCGTCCATCGGTATCGTCACCGGCGCCGGCTGGAACGGCGCGCGCGCCTTCACCGCCACCTCCGGCCCCGGCGTCTCGCTGATGACCGAATTCATCGGCCTCGCCTACTTCGCCGAGATTCCCGTCACCATCATCAACGTGCAACGCGGTGGGCCCTCCACCGGCATGCCGACACGCACCCAGCAGGCCGATTTGCTGTCAAGCGCGTATGCGGGCCACGGTGACACCAAGCACATCATGCTGTTCCCCGAAGACCCGCACGAGTGTTTCGAGTTCGGTGCCGCCTCGCTTGACCTTGCCGACCGGCTGCAAACGCCGGTGTTCCTGATGAGCGATCTGGACATCGGCATGAACCAGCGCCTGTGCAAGCCGCTCAAGTGGGACGATGCGCGCGAGTACGACCGCGGCAAGGTAATGACCTACGAGCTGCTCGAGAACGGCAAGGAATTTGGACGCTATCTTGACGTTGATGGCGATGGCATTCCGTTTCGCACCTACCCCGGTACCCACCCGACCAAGGGCGGTTACTTCACGCGCGGCACCACCAAGGACGCCTACGCGCGCTACTCGGAAGCCGGGCCCGACTACCTCTACAACGTGCAGCGCCTGCTCAAGAAATTCAACACCGCGAAGAAGCTGGTGCCACAGCCAATCGAGCGCAAGGCCTCGCACAAAACCAAACTGGGCGCGCTCTACTTCGGTTCGACCAGCCCGGCAATGAACGAAGCCTACGATACGCTCGAAGAGCAGAAAGTCCATGTCGACCTGATGCGGTTGCGCGCGTTTCCGTTTCCGGACTCCGTGCTCGCTTTCATCAACGCCCACGAGACAGTGTTTGTGGTTGAGCAAAATCGCGACGGACAAATGCGCTCGATGCTGATCAACGAGCTCAACGTCAACCCGGCCAAGCTGGTCGCAGTGCTCAACTATGACGGCACGCCGGTCACCGCGCGCTTCATCACACGTGAAATCGCCGAGCGCGCGGCTGGCTTGAACGTCGTGCCGATCCGCAAAGGCAAGGAAGCCGTATGACATATCTCACCAAACCATCGTTGCACCACCCCAGCCTGGTCAAAAACAAGGCCGGTTACACGCGTCGCGACTACGAAGGCAAGATCAGCACCCTGTGTGCCGGCTGCGGCCACGATTCGATCTCGGCTGCTATCATTCAGGCGGCGTGGGAACTGGATATCCAGCCGCATCGGGTCGCCAAGTTATCGGGCATCGGCTGCTCCTCGAAGACACCGGACTATTTTCTCGGCAATTCACACGGCTTCAATACCGTACACGGGCGCATGCCCTCGGTACTCACCGGCGCCAACCTCGCCAACCGCGAGTTGATTTATCTGGGCGTCTCTGGCGACGGCGACTCTGCCTCGATTGGCATCGGTCAGTTCGCCCACGTCATGCGCCGTGGCGTCAACATGACCTACATCGTCGAGAACAACGGTGTCTACGGCCTCACCAAAGGCCAGTTTTCGGCCACCGCAGATCAGGGCTCGAAATCGAAGAAGGGAATCGCCAACACCGACTCTCCGGTAGACATGGCCTCACTGGCGCTGCTGCTCGGCGCCACCTACGTCGGCCGCAGCTTCTCCGGCGACAAGCGCCAACTGGTGCCGCTGATCAAGGGTGCCCTCGCGCACCAGGGCGCCGCCTTCATCGACGTCATCAGCCCCTGCGTGGCCTTCAACAACCACGCCGGCAGCACCAAGAGCTACGACTACATCCGCGAGCACAACGAAGCGGTGAGCCGTATCGACTTCATCAGCAGCCGCGCCGAAATCACGGTCGATTACCCGGAAGGCGAAGTGGTTGATGTGGCCCAGCACGATGGCTCGATCATGCGCCTGCGCAAGCTGCACGCTGGGTATGACCCGACCAACCGCGTCGCCGCGATGACCTATATCCAGGAGCGCCAGG
>JANLTL010000384.1:0-1624 GCA_031362905.1 Burkholderiales bacterium
GCAATATCGCGGCTGCCGCTATGGTGGGCCGGGCGATTGCAGAGCAGGCGAAGGCGGCCGGAGTCACGCGCGTTGCGTTTGACCGGTCCGGTTTCCAGTACCACGGGCGAGTCAAGGCATTGGCCGAGGCAGCTCGCGAAAACGGCTTGGAGTTCTGATAGTGGCGCGAAAACAGGCAGGCATGGCTCCCGAGCGCTCAGGCGAGGGTGACGACTATCTCGAGAAACTCGTCTCGGTGACTCGCGTGGCGAAGGTCGTCAAAGGTGGCCGACAGTTTGGCTTTACCGCGCTCACGGTTGTGGGTGACGGCAAGGGCAAGGTTGGCTTCGGGTATGGCAAGGCGCGCGAGGTGCCCGCGGCGATTCAAAAGGCGATGCAGGCGGCCCGAAGAAATCTTCAGCCGATCCCGCTGCGCAAGGACACTCTGCACTACGCCCAGTCTGGTAGCCACGGTGCGACCCGTGTCTACATGCAGCCGGCATCGGACGGTACCGGAATCATTGCCGGTGGAGCGATGCGGGCAGTGTTCGAGTGTGCAGGTGTGCGTAACGTGCTCGCCAAGAGCTACGGCTCCCGCAATCCGATCAACGTTGTTCGGGCCACTATGAATGCTTTGCAGGATATGCGTTCTCCCGACGCCATCGCTGCCAAGCGTGGCAAGACGCTCGCGGACCTGGTGGGTTAAGCCATGGCAGCGGCAAAACCAAGTTCAGCAAAGCCCGGTGCGGCAAAGCCCGGTGTGGCAAAACCCAGTGCAGCGAAACAAGTGAAGCTGACCCTGATCAAGAGCAAGTTCGGCCGGCTGAAAAACCATCGCGCGTGTGTGGCCGGTCTCGGCCTCCATCGCATGCACGAGTCAGTCGTCGTTGCTGACACGCCGGAAAATCGCGGCATGATCAACCGCATTGCCTACCTGCTGCGCGTCGAGCAGGCCTGAGGTCCAGTTGCATGAAACTTAATACTCTAAAGCCCGGATCCCGTAAGACGCGCAAGCGCGTAGGTCGCGGCAGTTCCGCGGGTCAGGGCAAGACTTGCGGTCGCGGCCACAAGGGGCAGTCCGCGCGTGCGGGCGGCTACCACAAGGTCGGCTTCGAGGGCGGCCAGATGCCGATCCAGAGACGCCTGCCAAAGATTGGCTTCGTCTCTCACCTGCTGGCAGCCAATGCCGAGGTGCGTCTGCACGAGCTGACGCTGGTCAAAGGTCCCGTGATCGATCTGGAAAGCCTGAAGGCTGCGAAGATCATCGGTAAGAATGTTGAAAAAGCCAAGGTTATTGCTTCCGGCAAGCTCGAGAAGGCCGTGAAGCTCAAGGGTATCAACGTTACGCCCGGCGCCCGGAAGGCGATCGAAGCCGCCGGCGGCACCATCGAAGACTAAAGCGACAGAGTTACGGGAACAGGAACACCCAGCGTGGCACAGGGCGGCATAACAAATCCGGCAAAGGCTCTTGGCGAGGCATCGCGCTTCGCTGATCTCCGCCAGCGCCTGCTGTTCCTGATTGGCGCGCTGATCGTTTACCGCGTGGGTACTTTTATCCCGGTTCCTGGCATCGATCCGGACAAGCTGGTCCAGTTCTTCCAGCAGCAGTCCGGCACGATTCTGGCGATGTTCAACATGTTTTCCG
>JANLTL010000195.1:0-5561 GCA_031362905.1 Burkholderiales bacterium
TGCCTGATGCGCCGGGTACCTTTGCCGAACGTTACGCGCGCATCGTTGACCTGGCGCGTCAAACCAATTGGCCTCCCTTGCAAGCCGTCGAGCAAGTGCGCGTCGCCACCAAACGCGCCCTCGACGCCAAACTCGCGGCAACCGTGAAGAACGGCGGCGAGGGCCTGATGCTGCATCTGGCCGAAGCACTCTACGTGACCGGGCGCAGCGACGTGCTGGTCAAGATGAAACCGCTGCACGACACTGAAGGCGTGGTCGTTGCGCACCTGCCCGGCAAGGGCAAGTACACCGGCATGATGGGCGCGCTGCAAATCAGGATGCCGGATGGCCGCAACTTCAAGCTGGGTACCGGCTTTAGCGATGCAGCGCGCAAGAATCCGCCACCGGTGGGCAGTACCGTAACGTATACCTATCGTGAGTTGACCAAGAACGGCTTGCCGCGGTTTGCGAGTTTTTTGCGCGTGCGCGAGGATCCATGAGCGCACCAACTGGCCAGGGCCAGTCGCCGTGAGGCCGGACACGCCCACTCGCTGTGAGGCGCAGCCACCAAGGCTTTGCAGGCAATCAAGCGATGAGAGCCGCTCTGGCAGCCATTCTTCGAGGCTTGCCGGTGCGCTGCTGCCTTCGTATAATTTGTGATCTGCCTCGTCGCCCCGTTTAGCCACCCACTCGTGCGCTGCCCGCCATGTTGATCGGATTTGTCACTCTCTATCTTTTGGTCTCGGTCGGCATCGGTTTGTACGCCGCCACCAAGGTTCACAACACCAAAGACTTCGCCGTCGCCGGGCGCCGCCTGCCGCTCCCGGTGGTGACGGCCACGGTGTTCGCGACCTGGTTTGGTGCCGAAACCGTGCTCGGTGTGTCGGCCACCTTCGTCAAGGACGGCCTTAGCGGCGTCGTGGCCGATCCGTTCGGCGCATCGATGTGCCTGATTCTGGCCGGCCTGTTCTTCGCACCCAAGCTCTATCGCATGGGCCTGCTCACCATCGGCGATTACTACCGGGTGCGCTACGACCGCACGGTCGAGGTGGTCACCACCGTCGCGATCGTGATTTCTTATCTTGGCTGGGTGGCGGCGCAGATCAAGGCGCTCGGCCTGGTGTTCAACCTCGTCACCAACGGCGCCATCAGCAACGAGTGGGGCATGGTGCTCGGCGCGACCATCGTGCTCACTTACACCACATTTGGCGGCATGTTCTCGGTGGCGATGCTCGACTTTGTGCAGATGATGGTGGTGATGTGCGGCCTGCTGTTCATCGCCTGGTTCATCAGCGGTCTGGTAGGCGGCCCAAGCGTCGTGATCGCCCATGCCAGTGCGGCGGGCAAGCTGCAATTCTTTCCGGCGGAGGCCAAGCTCAGTCTCTGGGTGCCCTTTATCGGCGCGTGGATGACCATGATGCTCGGCTCCATTCCGCAGCAGGATGTATTCCAGCGCATCACCTCGGCCAAAGATGAAAAAACCGCCGTGCGTGGCTCGGTCCTGGGCGGCTCGATCTACTTCGCGTTCGCGTTTGTGCCGATGTTCCTCGCCTATGCGGCGACGATGGTGGACCCGGCCAAGTTTGGCGCGCTCGTCACCAGCGACGCACAACTCGTGCTGCCCACGTTGATCCTGCAACACACGCCGGTGTTTGCCCAGGTGATCTTTTTCGGCGCGCTGCTCTCGGCCATCATGAGCTGCTCGTCGGCGACGCTGCTGGCGCCGGCGGTGTCGTTTTCCGAAAACATCGTTAAAGGCTTTTATCCCAACATGACGGACAAACGCTTCTTGCTGGTGATGCGCGTGTCGCTGGTGACCTTTGCCGTTGCCGTGCTGTTCATCGCGCTCAACAGCAAGCTCACCATTTTTCAGATGGTCGAGAGCGCCTACAAGGTAACGCTGGTGACGGCCTTCATCCCGCTGGTGTTCGGCCTGTACTGGTCACGCGCGACCACGCAAGGCGCTTATTTTGCGATGACGCTGGGCCTCGGCGTGTGGCTGTCGTGCGAAGTGTTTATCAAGAGCGAAGTGTGGCCGGCACAGATCGTCGGCTTCATCGCGGCGTTTGTCGGGATGATCAGCGGCTCGCTGTTGCCGCAGAAGGTTGGCAGGTCAGCATCGCATGGCGCCGCGCACGGAGCCGCGCATGGAACCGCGCATGGAACCGAACACGGATCAGCGCACGCTGCCGCAGAGGGTCACGGGCATTCGCGTGCGCACCCGCATGAGCCGACGCATTGATTCATCCCTATTGGTTCCGAGCGCCGAGTTAATCTTGCACTGCGTTGGCAGTGGAAACAAAAAACCGCGCATCTGCGCGGTTTTTTGTTTGGGGCTTTTTTGGGGCCTGTAGTGGGACGCCCGGTTGCCGGTTGGCGTCAGCGCCGCTGCTGACGCCATCAAGCCATCACGGTTCAACGTAAGGGCTAATCACGGTCCAGCGGCCGTCCTTGATTACCGACAGGCGCGACTTGCTCGATCCAAGGTGCTTGGTCGGCGTAAAGGTCATGCCGTCACCGCCAAACATGTCGGGCGGAAACGTGGACGAATCGAGCGCCTTGATGAAGCCTTCGGTGGTCAGGTTTTTGCCGGCCTTGGCGATGGTCGCCAGCGTGTTGTCCATGATCAGGTAGCCGTAGGCGGAGAACACGTCCGGGTCTTCGTTGAACTTGGTCTTGTACTTGGCTGCCCAGAAGCGGATGTTGGGCGCGGCGTCGTCGAGATAGGGATGGGCGATGGTGTGCGCCGTGATGAAACCATTCATCGCCGGGCCGCCCAGGCGCGGAATCAGATGCGTGTAGGCGGCCGAGGTACCGACAAATTCGGCGTTGAAGCCGGTCTTGCGTGCTTCCCCAATGGTGCCGACGGTCTCGCGAATGATGGTGCCCATGATGACGGTGTCACAGCCGGCGCTTTTCATTTTGGCCACTTGCGAGGAAAAATCGGTCGACCCGCGCTTGTAGCTGGTTTTCTCGATCAGGGTCTTGCCGTTTTCCTTCATGGCCGCTTCCGCACCTTGGAGGATTTCCAGGCCGAAGTCATCGTCCTGATAAATCGTGCACCACTTGCGGTCGGCCTTGACCTTGGTGAGATTCTTGACGGCCGAGCGCACCTGGTCAAAGTAGGTGGCGGCAAATGAATACTTGAGTTTGTGCAGCGGGTCGTACATCTGGCGCGCTGCGGTGAGCGGGAACAGGTGCGGGATGTTCTTCTCGAAAAAGATCGGCATGGTCGCCATCGCGATCGGAGTACCGATGTTGCCGGCGGTCGCGAAGATTTTGTCGCGCTGCGCCAGCTTTTGCGCGGCTAGCACGGCTTTCTTTGGGTCATAGCCCGAGTCTTCGGCAATGAACTTGATCTTGCGGCCGTTGATGCCGCCCTGTTCGTTGGCCTCGTCGGCGCGCAGCTGCATGCCGTTGCGGGCGGATTTGCCGAAGGCGGCAATCGGGCCGGACAAATCCTGAATCGTGCCGATCACGACTTCGTCTTTGGTCACTCCCTGGGTTTGTGCTGCTGCCGTGCCTGGCAATGCGGCCAGCACCGCCAATGCGGGTGACAACAGGGCTGCGGCCAATACTGATAACTTCAATTTCATGTTTGTCTCCATCGCCAAGAATGAGTATTCATGCGGCTCTGCGGCTGGCGCTGCCGGGAAAGCCTTGTCTATCAACGGTTCTACGGGAATGTCAAAGTGAAAATCAAGCCGCCTTAGTGTACATGGAATCGATCAGGTCCTTGTACTTTTCATTGACGAGCTTGCGTTTGAGCTTCATGGTCGGGGTGAGTTCCTCATCCTCGGCGGTGAGCTTGGTTTCGAGCAGGCGGAACTGCTTGATCTGCTCGACGCGGGCGAACTGTTTGTTGACGCGTTCGATCTCGCCGCCGATCAGCTTGATGACCTCGGGCCGCCGGGTGAGGCTCTTGTAGTCGGAGAAGGGAATCGACTGCGACTGCGCCCACTGTTCCAGGTTTTCGTGGTCGACCATCACCAGGCATGAGAGGTAGGCGCGCTTGTCCCCGATCACCACCGCGTCGGTGATGTAGGTCGAGAATTTGAGTTGGTTTTCAAACTCGGAAGGCGTGATGTTTTTGCCGCCCGCCGTGATGATGATGTCCTTCTTGCGGTCGCTGATGTAGAAGTAGCCGTCTGCATCAACGCGACCCACGTCACCGGTGTGCAGCCAGCCATCGATCAGGGCCTCGGCCGTTTTTTCCGGGTTGTTGAGATAGCCCATGAACACGCTGTCACCCTTGACCAGCAGCTCACCCTCGTCCGATACCTTGATCGCCGCATGTTTGGTGGCGATGCCGATGGAGCCTGGCTTGATGCGCCCGGCCGGGTTGAAGGTCACCGCGCCGCAACTCTCGGTCATGCCCCACACCTCGATCATCGGCAGGCCGAGCGCCATGTACCAGCGCACCAGGTCCGGTGAAATCGGTGCAGCCCCGGTGACCAGAAAGCGCGCGCGGTGCACGCCGAGGATGCGGCGGATGTTGTCGAGCGCAACGAAGCGGGCGAGCAGAAACTGCCATGCCAGTGCAGACGGGATGGCGCGCCCCTCTTCGACGAATTTGGCGCGCTGCATGCCGACGCCAATCGCCCAGGCGTAGGCGGCTTGCTGCATCTTGGTGGCCTCGCGAATGCGGATCAGCACGCTGGAATAGAACTTTTCCCACACCCGCGGCACGGCAGTAAACGTGGTCGGCTGGATCTCGCGCACATTTTCCGGCACCGTGTCCGGGTTCTCGACAAAGTTGATGACGGCGCCGGCGTAGAGCGGAAAATATTCGCCGCCGAGGCGCTCGGCGATGTGGCACAGGGGTAAAAACGCCATGCGCTCGTCTTGCTCGGCGCGCGGCAGTGCGTCGTTGTAAATGGCGCAGGTGGTCAGCAGGTTTTTGTGCGACAGCATGGCGCCCTTCGGCTTGCCCGTCGTGCCGGAGGTGTACACCAGGACGGCGACGTCTTCGGGCTTGCGTGCGAGGCTGCGCTGCTTGATGAGGTCGGGATGCTTGGCCTGGTGCTCGCGACCCAACGCGCGCAGCGCATCGAGGCTCATCACCTGGGCATCGTTGAGCTCGCGCAGGCCTTCCATGTCAAACACGATGATCTTGCGTAACTTGGGCAGGCGCTCGCGCACCTCCAGTGCTTTGTCGAGTTGCTCTTCGTCTTCGACAAACAGGTAGACCGTGGACGAATCGGCGCACAGATATTCGACCTGCGAAGCGGCATCGGTCGGGTAAATGCCGTTGACCACGCCGCCCGCCACGTGGCCACCAAGATCGGCCTGCACCCATTCGCGATTGGTGTTGGACAAAATCGACATCACTTCGCCGGCTTCGAAGCCGAGCGCGATCAGGCCCATGCCAATCTCGCGCGCACAATCGCCCAGCTGTGACCAGGTCATCGCGCGCCAAATGCCGAAGTCTTTTTGGCGCAGCACGGTTTGCCCGCTGCGGCGCGCGACGCCGTCCCAGAACATCCTGGCGATGGTGTCGCCTTGCGCGACGCCGTGATCAACGCTGGCGGGAGAGGCGGGGGTGAAGTGCGGCAGGCGCGAAGAGAAGCGCGTCAGCGAAG
>JANLTL010000463.1:0-1917 GCA_031362905.1 Burkholderiales bacterium
AACATCGACGCCGCGTTCAAGGCCGAGGCCCTGTCTCTGCCGTCCGAGACCACCATCGCGGAACAAATGAAAGAAGTCGATCCGGCCGCGATCCATGCCGCACGCGTGTTCGTCCGGCGCGCGCTCGCGGGCGCCTGCAAACGTGAGTTGCTGTCCGCCTGGAAGGACAACAGGGTCGTCGGGCCTTACCAGCCCGACCCGGTCTCTGCAGGCAAGCGCTCCTTGCAGGGACTCGCACTGGGCTTGCTCATGGAGTTGGGCACGACGGATGTGCTAACGCTGGCATCCCGGCAATATGGCAGCGCAGCCAACATGACCGACCGCATGAATGCGCTGGGTGCGTTGATGTTGTCCGGATCGGCCGAGCGCGATGCGGCACTCGATGCGTTCTACCGACAGTTCGCCGACGAGGCGCTGGTGGTCGACAAATGGCTGGCATTGCAGGCCGGTGCGCGCGCGGGGTCCACCCTGGCGCACGTACATGCACTGATGAAGCACGAAGCCTTTTCGCTCCGCAATCCAAACAAGGTACGCGCGCTGATCGGCACGTTTTGCCATGGCAATCCGGCCGGCTTTCATGCAGCAGACGGAAGTGGCTACACGTTTTGGGCCGAGCGCGTGATCGAGATTGATGCGATCAATCCGCAAGTGGCAGCGCGCTTGGCGCGCGCCGCGGCGCAATGGAAGAAACTGGAACCCGGCCGGCGTGCCTTGCTGCATGCGGCACTCGAACGCGTGGCGGCGCAACCGGGCTTGTCCAAGGATACGTTTGAGGTGGTCACCAAGTCGTTGTCATGAGGGCCGTCCCCGCCGCACCGGTTCTGACCTGATCGTCAGCATGCCCACCGTGCTGCGCGTGGGCTCACTCAAAACATTCTGCCGCCGACAGCCGGACAGCGGCGCAGTCCTTCGCCGACAGCACTGGCTTACCACCGTGCGCCCCGGAGAGAGGCCATGCGATGCCGAGCTCGGGATCGTCCCATGCGATGGCGCGTTCGTGCTCCGGCACCCAGTAGTCTGTGGTCTTGTATTGCACCTCGGCACGCTCGGACAGCACCAGAAATCCGTGGGCAAACCCTTCCGGTATCCATAAATGCTGATTGTCTTGTGCGGCAAGCACCGTGCCGGCCCACTGGCCAAACGTGGCAGAACTCTTGCGGATATCGACGACCACGTCAAAAATCTCGCCCGCCACCACGCGTACCAGTTTCGCCTGCGGCTGGCGAATCTGGTAGTGCAGGCCGCGCAGCACGTTTCTCTCCGAGCATGAATGATTGTCCTGCACAAAATCGAGCGTGCGGCCCAGCGCTGCCTCCAACCTGCGCCGGTTAAAGCTTTCAAAGAAAAATCCACGCACATCACCGAAGACCTGTGGCTCGATCACCATCACTTCGGCCAAAGCGAGCGGACTCACCTTCATTGCGGCTCCCGACCGGCAAACGTTGCACTGTGAAGTTGTTTCAGCACGTCTTGCACGCCCTCGCGCCAGTCGGGCATGGGAACGCCGAAGGCGGCGCACAGCTTCGTGGTGTCAAGCACGGAATTGGCCGGACGCCGCGCTGCCGCGAAATACTCGCTTGACGCCGCCGGCAACACGCCGCCGGAGGTGACGCGCAGCGGCATGCCCAGGCCAGCCGCATACTCGACGAGGAATGCTGCGTACCCGTGCCAGGTCACCTCCCCTCCTGCCGCCAGGTGATACAGACCCCCGGCAGGTGCGCCACTGGTCTTATCATCGTCTAGCCCGGTGGCGCCACCCCAGGTGGCGGGTGCCACAACGCATTCAATGGCCCGGGCCGTGATGCGGGCAATCAATGCGGCACCGGTGGGTGCGCCACGCTGATCATTGACCACGCGCAAGGTATCGCGCTCGCGCGCCAGACCGAGCATGGTGTGGATAAAGTTTCCGCCGTGCAG
>JANLTL010000508.1:0-5059 GCA_031362905.1 Burkholderiales bacterium
CACCGGCGTGATCCAGGCCGCCACCTCACTCACACCGGCAAAATCAACGTCGCCACAGAGCTTGCCGGCGCTGTCGCGGTTCATGCCGACATCAATCACGCAGGCGCCTGGTTTGACCATGTCACGCGTCACAAGGTTCACGCGTCCGGTGGCCGCGACCAGAATGTCTGCTGCGCGCGTTACTGCGGCCAGATCCGCCGTCTTCGAGTGGCAGATGGTGACGGTGGCACCGGCTTGCAAGAGCAGCAGCGCCATTGGTTTGCCGACAATGTTGGAGCGGCCGATCACCACGGCGCGGCGTCCTTCGATGGCGATGCCGTAGTGGTGCAGCATGTGCATCACGCCGGTGGGCGTGCAAGGCGTAAAACCAGGCAGGCCGGTGAGCAGTGCGCCCGCGCTGGCGACATGAAAACCGTCCACATCCTTGGCCGGGGCAATCGCTTCGATCACCTTGTGGCCGTCGATGTGCGCGGGCAGTGGCAACTGCACCAGAATGCCATGAATGGCGCTGTCGGCGTTGAGAGTGGCGATGCAGGCCAGCAGTTCGGCCTCGGCGACCGTGGCCGGCAATTCAATCAGCTGCGCGTGAAAGGCCGCTTCTTCACACGCCTTGATCTTGTTGCGCACGTAGGTGCGCGAGGCAGGATTATCACCGACGATGACGACAGCGAGTCCTGGTGCGGTGAGTGGCTGGCCATTGCCCCGAGAGCCGCCTGCACCAAGGGTTTGGGCGCGTTGTTTGAACTGGGCCCGCAGGCTTTTGGCGAGCGCGGCGCCATCGATGAGTTGGGCTGACATGGTGACAAAAGCGTGGAGCGAAAAGGGTCGAAGGCGCGATACGTGGAACAGGCCAAAGCGTAGCGAAAATGACGCCAGAAATCAGCGGTTTTCCCTCTGAAAGGCCGCCAGCCGCGAGTGAAAGGGCGCGAGTGTAGCAGGGATGGCATTGAACACTTCGCGTAGTTGCTGGTAGCGCGGATGGTTTGCGCCGTCGGGCAAGATCAGACGCGAATCGGCAGGCAATAGCGTGACCGCATCGGTCAGCGAAGCGGCGCGTCCCATCGCTTTTAACGCGAGCAGCGCAGCGCCTTGCGCGGTCGATTCCGGGTTGCTGGCCACACGCAGCGGCCGGCCAAACAAATCAGCGGCCATTTGAAGCCAGAAGTCAGAGCGCGCAAAGCCGCCGCCGGCAATGACTTCATCGACCGGCCCGCCCGCTAGTTCTTCGAGCAAATCGATAATAATCGCGTGTTTGAACAGCACGCCTTCCATCCCCGCGCGCACCTGGTGCGCGGGGCCGTGGTTGAAGGTCAGGCCAATGAAGGACGCGCGTGCGTCGGCATTCCACAGCGGCGCGCGCTCACCGGCGAGGTAGGGATGAAACAGCAAGCCGTTGGCCCCGGCGGGTACTTGCTGGGCCAGTGCCGCCAGGGCGCTGTAGGCGTCGTCTGCGTGTTCATTGCTCACGCCAATACGCAATTGCGGAAAATTGTCACGCAGCCAGCGTAAGGGAAGCCCGCCGCCGTTGGTGGCGCCGCCGATCACGTATTCGTTAGACGCTGGCGCCAGCGCATAGCAAAACGTGCGCATCGCCGCGTCGGTCGCCGGGCGCGGCGCCGCCATGCGCAGCGCGCCGCTGGTGCCAATGGTGAGCACCGCGCGGCGCTGGCCACTGGCCGACAACAGGCCCGCGCCGAGATTGGCGAGGCAACCGTCCGACGCTCCGAGAACAAAGGGGGTATCGGCGGTGAGGTTCATCGCGACCACGTAGCCCGGCGCGAGTCCGCGCAGCACCGTCTCTGGCGCAGCGAGGGTCGAGAGGTGTTCACGCCTCACCTCTGCTGCCATCAACGCGGCCTCACTCCAGTCACGCTGCACAAGGTTGTACAAACCGCTCGCCGACGCAATCGAGTCGTCCACAATCCAGCGGCCAAACAACTGGTGGCAGACAAATTCCTTGATCGACACAAACTTGTGCGCGGCGTTGAACAATGCAGAGCGCGTCTGCCGCAGCCACGCAAGCTTGAGCAGCGGCGACATCGGATGAAACGGCACGCCGGTTTCGAGATAGAGAGAGTGGCTGGAGACCTTTGGTGGGAGCCATTCTTGTGAATTTCTTTGAACCGACGACGCACGATTGTCAGCCCAGGTAAAGACCGGCGTGAGCGGCATGCCGCCCGCATCCACCGCGAGCAAACTATGCATGGCGGACGACAGCGCCACGCAATCGATGCGCGCACTTGCCGTCTGTGTCAGGTCGTGAAGGCATTTGACAACGGCACTCATCACCTCCATCGCATCGAGCTCCGCCGCGCCCGGCTCGGGACTTTTCAACGCGTACTCGACCGAGGCGGCTTGACCGGTAAAGCGCGCATCCTCAAACAACAGGGCGCGCGTGCTGGAGGTGCCGATGTCTACGGCGGCGATGAGCATGAGAAGAAAATGGAGAAATTTCCTGAGCCGGGTGCACCATTATGACGGTGGCGGAGACTGGCAACTTGCTGTCCGCAAGATGCGAATAAAATGTGCGTTCTCCGGGAGAGTGCCATGGAATCCTTGATCGAAACCCCATCCCGCCGCAAAGTGGGCGTCCTGAAAAAGCGCGCCGTCAAGCGCATCAGTGATGACGAGCATTTGCGTGCCGACCCTGCAAACAAGCGTGCGCTGGATCAGGCGATTGCTCAAATTGAGCGCGGCGAGACCGTGAAATTTGATCCACGTAAACGCAGGAAATGATTGTCGAATGGGCCGCGCGCGCCCACAAGGAATTTGCTTATTGGCAGGAGCACAAGCCTGACTACGCAGAGCGCATCTGCGATCTGATCGACGATGTCGAGCAGCATCCCTTCACCGGTTTGGGAAAACCGGAGCCGTTGCGATATGAATGGGCGGGGTATTGGAGCCGGCGTATTTCGGGTGAACACCGAACACCGTTTGGTGTATGTAGTGAAACTCTGATGCGCGAGGGGCAGTAAAATTTGCCTGTTGACCATTCATTCCATAACGCCGCCCATGACCCACCGCATTGCCCCTTCGATTCTCTCCGCCGACTTCGCTCGCCTTGGCGAAGAGGTGCGCAACGTGCTCGCGGCCGGCGCGGACGTGATTCACTTTGACGTGATGGACAACCATTACGTGCCCAACCTTACCTTTGGGCCGATGATTTGCGAAGCGGTGAAGCCGTACGCATTTGCAGGCGGCAACACGAGTGGCGCGCGCGCCCCAATTGACGTGCATCTGATGGTGTCACCGGTCGATCGCATCGTGCCCGATTTCGCCAAGGCAGGTGCCGACATCATCAGCTTTCACCCCGAAGCCTCAGGGCATGTGGATCGCACTCTCGGGCTGATTCGTGAATCCGGCTGCAAGGCGGGGCTGGTATTGAACCCCGGCACGCCGCTGCATTACCTTGAGCATGTGATGGACAAGCTTGATCTCATCCTCATCATGTCGGTCAATCCCGGTTTTGGCGGGCAGAAGTTCATTCCTGAGGCGCTGAAAAAAATTGCTGCCGTGCGCGCGCGCATCGACGCGCACCGCGCAGCGGGGGGACAGGACATCTGGCTCGAAGTCGATGGCGGCGTGAAGACCGACAACATTCGCGCGATTGCAGCAGCCGGTGCCGATACCTTTGTCGCCGGCTCGGCGATATTTGGGCAACAGGATTACAAGGCCGTCGTCAACGCCATGCGTGCCGAGTTGGCGCGCGCGTGAATCCGCTGGTTATTCGTGTATTCGTCTATTCCACGCAGCGATGACATGAAAATGAAATGATGGACAGGCCAGAAGGCGCTTGTACCAACGGTTCTGGCCGTATATCTGTGAAGGAGCGCATGGACAGCGCTTGTCAGGGCAATTGACGAATCGGTATTGATTCGGTATTCTGTATACAGTACACAGAATGACAAATTTGTTCGGTTGTCGGAATGGCATCCGCCTCCGGATATCAACGACGCTCTCCTCTCGCTGTCCTCTTTAGGGGCAACCCCTGTCCACCATCACCCGCATTGAGACCGCACCCGATCTCGTTGAACAGGTGCGTGCGCGCCTCCTTGACGCCATTTGTGACGGCTCGCTCGCACCCGGTTCGCGCCTGACGCAGGAAGAGCTGGCGGCCTCGTTCAACGTGTCACGCCAGCCGGTGTTGCAGGCGCTGCGTCTGCTCAAGGGCGATGGTTTTGTGATCGACGCCGGCCGCCGTGGATTGATGGTGGCCCCGCTCGCAGGCGCGCTGATCGAACGCATTTACGCGGTGCGCGCCGTGCTCGACGGTCTTGCCGCACGTCTCGCCGCGCAGCGCCGGGTCAAGCTTGATCGCGGGTTGATCGACGCCGGGCGCAAGGCGGCGTCAGGCACGCGTCTGGCACCGATGATCGATGCCGACATGCGCTTTCACCATGCGCTTTATGCGGCGGCGGACAATGATTTCATCGCTGAAAGCGCCGGGCGCCACTGGCAGCACATTCGCCGTGCCATGGGCGCGGTGCTGCGCTTGCCCGGCAGGCGTGCCAGCGTGTGGGACGAGCACGAAGCGATCCTGGAAGCCGTGGCGCGCGGTGATGCCGGCTGCGCCGAGCGGCTTGCGCGTGCGCACGGCGAAGAGGCGGGGCGCAGTCTCGCGGAGCGGCTTGGTCAATCGGACTTCAAAGCGGTCAAAGTGGCCAAAGCAGCCAAAGCGTCTTAGCGCTTAAGGACTTGTCAACATTCGTTCAACCCTGGTTCGATGTGATATCTACCCCATCGATTTCCTGTCCTCCTTCCACAGCCCTGATCCATTCTCACTGCCCTTCGTTTACTCGCGCCCTTCACTCTGGAGACACACATGAAACTCACTCCCGCCCAGCTCGAACAGTTTGACCGCGATGGCTATCTGTTCTTCCCCAGCCTGTTCAAGCCTGACGAAATCAATCGCCTCGCCGATGAGGTGCCGGCGATCTACGCCGAGCAACGGCCCGAAAACGTTCGCGAAAAAACCGGCGGCGTGGTGCGCACCAATTTCGCTGCGCACATGTACAACGATCTGTTCGCCCGTCTCGCGCGCCATCCGCGCATGGTCGAG
>JANLTL010000511.1:0-6236 GCA_031362905.1 Burkholderiales bacterium
TGTGGCTGGTGTTCAAGTGGTACGGGGATGTGGTGGCGGCGGCGCTGATTGGTGCGTTTTGCGTGACCATCCTGATATTCAGCATGGCGTTTTTCGTGAAGGTTGCGGAGCCGCCGGAAGCAGTGGCCAAAGAGGTTGCGAAGTAACCGTTACCCGAAGTCGAATACGCGAAGTCAAATTTCATCGCAACCTTCAGTAAATATCGAAATATCGTCGAGCAGGTTAAAAGTCATGGCTGCCGGAACCGAACTTACTCCCACCTCCTATATCAATCACCACCTGAGCCATTTGCCGGCCAAGATTGGTGATGGCGGGTTCATGACCCTGCACGTTGATACGGTGGTCACGTCGATTCTGCTTGGCATCATCGGTTTTGGCCTGCTGCGCTGGATCGTGGCCGGTGCCACCGCCGGGGTGCCCAACAAGCGTCAGGCATTCGTCGAGCTGATGTTTGATTTCGTCGACGAGCAGGTCAAGGGTGTGTTCCACGGCGACCGCCACAAGTTTGTCGCTCCCCTCGCGTTGTGCGTGTTTGTCTGGGTGTTCCTGATGAATTCGATGGATTTTCTGCCGGTCGACATCATGGCGAAAATCTACGAAATGATCGGCCTGCACAACTGGCGCAGTGTCCCCACCGCCGACGTCAACACCACCTTCGCGCTTGCGCTGTCGGTATGGGGACTGATGATTTATTTCAATTTCGCGGTCAAGGGCTTCGGCGGTTTCATGCACGAGATTTTCTGCACGCCGTTTGGTACCCATCCCTTGTTGTGGCCGCTTAACCTGCTGTTCAACCTGGTGGAGCTGATCTCCAAGCCGCTGTCGCATGCGCTCCGGCTTTACGGCAATATCTACGCAGGCGAGATTATTTTTCTGCTGCTCGGCATGTGGGCGGCCACCGGGCTGGCCGGCACCTTCTTCGGCGCCATCCTGGGTGCGGGCTGGGCAATCTTCCACATCCTGATCGTCGCCTTGCAGGCGTTTATTTTCATGATGCTCACCGCTGTGTATATGGCGATGGCGCATGAAGGGCACTAGTTTCGGAATTACCCGTTTTCACCAGTTTTTCATCAGTTTCAACTCAACATCACTCGCTTCACAAGAAAGGGAATCAAAATGGACAAGATTGCAGCTCTCGCTCAAATCCAGGCGTTCACCGGCATCGGCATTGGCCTGATGATCGGTCTTGGCGCCGCTGGCGCCTGTATCGGCGTGGGCATCATGTGCAGCCGCTTCCTCGAGGGCGCAGCGCGTCAGCCCGAACTGATCCCGCAATTGCAAGCCAAGGTGTTCCTGCTGCTCGGCCTCATCGACGCTTCGTTCATCATCGGCGTGGGTCTGGCGATGCTGTTCGCATTCGGCAACCCGTTGCTCGCCGTCATCCCCAAGTAAGCAGCTTTCCCGAGATTCCCATTTACGGGGAGGCATCATGAATATCAATTTAACGCTGCTGTCGCAAGCGGTTGCGTTCGGTATCTTCATCTGGTTTACGGTCAAGTTTGTATGGCCGCCGCTGCTCGGTGCCATCGACCAGCGCCAGAAGACTATCGCCGAAGGCCTGGCCGCTGCCGAAAAGGGTAAAGCCGCCGAAGCCGATGCAAAACAGCGCATCGAAGCCGAACTCGCGGTGTCGCGCACGCAAAATCAGGCACGCCTTGCCGATGCTGAAAAGCAGGCGCAGGGGCTGATCGAGCAGGCCAAGAAAGACGCCGAAACCGAGAAAGCGCGCATCGTGGCCCAAGCCAAATCCGAGGCCGCGCAGGAAGTCCAGCGCGCCAAGGAGCAACTGCGCAATTCAGTTGCGGAACTTGCGGTCAAGGGTGCAGAGCAAATTCTCAAGCGTGAAGTCAACGCTGGTGCGCATGCCGATCTGTTGTATCAGCTCAAGGAGCAGCTCTAGGACCCAGCCCAGACGGGCGCCACAGTACTCATCGCACAGCACACATACCATGGCCGAACTCTCCACTATCGCCCGCCCTTACGCCGAAGCTGCATTTCGCATCGCCAAGTCTGGCGATCTCAATGCATGGAATGCATTGATCGCCGAAATGGGCGCGGTGGCAGATCGTCCGGAAATGCGTGCCTTGGTACTCGACCCGAATGTGGGTAGCGACACGCTGTACGGCGTGTTTGCGGGGGTACTGAAGTCGCCCTTGACCAGCGAAGGGCAGAACTTTTTGCGCTTGCTGGTTGAGAACGACCGTGTGGCCGCCTTGCCGGAAATCGCCAGCCAGTTTGCTGCACTCAAGAACAAGCTTGAAGGTTCGGCCGAAGCTGAGATCACCACTGCGTTTCCGATGAGCGACGCGCAGGTCAATGAGCTCGTTGGCGGCCTTGCCAAAAAGTTTGGTGGTCTCAAATTGAAGTCGCGAGTCAATGTCGATGCCAGCCTGATCGGAGGCGTGCGGGTCGTGGTGGGTGATGAAGTGTTCGATACCTCGATCAAGGCCCAGCTCGAGCGCATGCGCATCAGCCTGATGGCTGCCTAAATTTGACGATGAGTCACCCGGTACCGCCGAATCAGCGCTGCGCCTTGCATCTTCCAGCACGTCACAGAATACGAAATTCCAGGAGCAAATCATGAATCTGAACCCTTCCGAAATCAGTGAACTGTTGAAGAGCCGCATTGCGGGCCTCAACACCTCGGCTGACCTGCGCACCCAAGGGACCGTGGTGTCCGTGACCGACGGCATCTGCCGTGTGCACGGGCTGTCCTCGGCGATGCAGGGCGAGATGCTCGAATTCCCCGGCAACACCTTTGGCCTGGCGCTGAACCTCGAGCGTGACTCGGTGGGTGCGGTGGTGCTCGGTTCGTACGAGCACATTTCCGAAGGTGACACCGTCAAGGCGACCGGCCGCATTCTCGACGTGCCGGTGGGCCCCGAGTTGCTCGGCCGCGTGGTCAATGCGCTGGGCGAGCCGATCGACGGCAAAGGCCCGATCGCTGCCAAAGAGCGCGACGTGGTCGAGAAGGTTGCGCCTGGCGTGATGTCGCGCAAATCGGTGTCGCAGCCGGTACAGACCGGCTTGAAATCGATCGACGCCATGGTGCCGGTCGGCCGCGGTCAGCGCGAGCTGATCATCGGCGATCGCCAGACCGGCAAGACGGCGGTGGCGGTGGATACCATCATCAATCAAAAAGGCAAAGACCTGATGTGCATCTACGTCGCAGTCGGCCAGAAGGCCTCGACTGTTGCCAACGTGGTGCGCAAGCTTGAAGAGCATGGCGCGCTGTCTTACACCATCGTGGTGGCAGCTACCGCATCCGACTCGGCCGCAATGCAGTTCATCGCCCCCTATGCTGGCTGCACCATGGGCGAGTACTTCCGTGACCGTGGTCAGGACGCCCTGATCATTTATGACGACTTGACCCGCCAGGCTTGGGCCTATCGCCAGATCTCGCTGTTGCTGCGCCGCCCGCCGGGCCGCGAAGCGTATCCCGGTGACGTGTTTTACCTGCACTCGCGCCTGCTCGAGCGCGCCGCGCGCGTCAACGAAGAGTATGTCGAGAAATTCACCAAGGGTGCGGTCAAGGGCAAGACCGGTTCTCTGACCGCTCTGCCGGTGATCGAAACGCAAGCCGGCGACGTGTCCGCCTTCGTGCCGACCAACGTGATCTCCATTACCGACGGCCAGATCTTTCTGGAGACCGACCTGTTCAACGCCGGTATTCGCCCTGCCATCAACGCTGGCGTGTCGGTGTCGCGCGTCGGCGGATCTGCGCAGACCAAAATCATGAAGCGCAAGGATACGGGCGCCGGTGTGCGTCTGGCCCTCGCGCAGTATCGTGAACTCGCAGCGTTTGCGCAGTTCGCCTCCGACCTTGACGAAGCCACCCGCAAGCAGCTGGAGCGCGGTCGCATGGTGACCGAGCTGATGAAGCAGGTCCAGTACGCGCCGATGGAAGTGTGGGAAATGGCATTGACTCTGTTCGCGGTCAACAACAATTACATGGACGACATTGAGGTGCCCAAGGCGCTGTCATTCGAGAAAAACCTGCGCGAATACGTCAAGTCCAAGCATGCGGCGCTGGTTGATTCGATTGCCAAGGCCGCCAATCTTTCGGAAGCAGACGAAAAGGCGTTGCACGCTGCTGTTGCCGAGTTCAAGAAAAACGGCACATTCTGATGGGTTGCGGGATGGACCTTGAGATGCACGCAGGTAACTGCTTGATCCCGAGGGTGCCCGAAAGCTCCTTCCCCACCTGACTAAAAAACGGCTAATCGGGAACTGTCATGGCAGGCTCAAAGGAAATCCGCACCAAGATCAAGAGCGTGCAAAACACGCGCAAGATCACCAAGGCGATGGAGATGGTCGCGGCATCAAAGATGCGCCGTGCCCAGCAGCGCATGCGCGCCGCACGCCCCTATGGCGACAAGATTCGCAATATTGCTGCCCACATGGCGGGCGCCAATCCCGAGTATCGCCACCCGTTCCTGATCAAGCGCCCGATGAAGAACGCCGGCGTGATCGTGGTCACGACCGATAAAGGTCTGTGTGGTGGCCTCAACACCAACGTGTTGCGCATGGTCACCGCCAAGCTCAAGGAGCTTGAAGCTGCTGGCGCAAAGATCGACACGACGGCGATCGGCAACAAGGGTTTCGGTTTCCTGAACCGCATCGGCGCCAAAGTGGTATCGCACGCGATCCAGATCGGCGACAAGCCGCACCTCGACAAGCTGATCGGCCCGGTCAAAGTGCAGCTTGATGCCTACGCTGCCGGCAAAATTGATGTGGTGTACCTCGCCTACACCGGCTTCATCAACACCATGAAGCAGGAGCCGCAGATCGAGCAATTGCTGCCGCTCACGGCGGATAAATTCAAGCAGACCGCGGCTGAAAAAAGTGCCTACGGTTGGGACTATCTGTACGAGCCCGACGCCAAGTCCGTGATCGACGAATTGCTTACACGCTACGTTGAGGCGATTGTCTATCAGGCAGTGACCGAAAACATGGCGTCGGAGCAATCCGCGCGCATGGTCGCGATGAAGTCTGCGTCGGACAACGCCAAGAAGGTGATCGAAGATTTGCAGCTCACCTACAACAAGGCACGCCAGGCGGCGATTACCAAAGAATTGTCTGAAATTGTTGGCGGCGCAGCCGCGGTCTGAATTTGATTTTTCGTGGCATTTGAATTCTGAAATTGACCGGCTTTGCCGGCGATTTCAGAGTGAAGCAAACCAGGCAAAAGGTGGTTTTTACTTTTGGCTGAAATTTTTTAGAGGTCAATCATGAGTCAAGGTCATATCGTTCAGTGCATCGGCGCGGTGGTGGACATCCAGTTCCCGCGCGAAGGCATGCCCAAGATTTACGAAGCGCTCACCCTCAACATCAGCGAGTCGAACAAGCTGGTCGAGCAGGGTCTTACCTTCGAGGTCGAGCAGCAGTTGGGTGACGGCGTGGTGCGCACCATTGCGCTCGGTTCCACCGACGGCCTGCAGCGCGGCATGGCGGTGTCGAGTCTCGGCGTCGGTATCCAGGTGCCGGTGGGCGGCGGCACTCTCGGCCGCGTGATGGACGTGCTGGGCCGCCCGATTGACGAGCGCGGCCCGATTGACTGCACCGAGCGCCGCGCGATTCACCAGCCCGCGCCGAAATTCGATGAGCTGTCGCCGTCCCAGGAACTGCTCGAAACCGGCATTAAAGTGATCGACCTGATCTGCCCGTTTGCCAAGGGCGGCAAGATCGGTCTGTTCGGCGGCGCCGGCGTCGGCAAGACCGTGAATATGCTTGAGCTGATCAACAACATCGCCAAAACACGTGCCGGTCTGTCGGTGTTCGCCGGTGTGGGCGAGCGCACCCGTGAAGGCAACGACTTTTATCACGAGATGTCGGACGCCAAGGTGATCGTGCAGGAAGACCTGTCGAAATCCAAAGTGGCGATGGTGTTCGGCCAGATGAACGAGCCGCCCGGCAACCGTTTGCGCGTGGCGCTGTCGGGCCTGACCATGGCCGAGAAGTTCCGCGACGAAGGCAAGGACATCCTGTTCTTCGTCGACAACATCTACCGCTACACCCTGGCCGGCACCGAAGTGTCGGCACTGCTCGGCCGCATGCCGTCCGCCGTGGGTTACCAGCCGACGCTGGCCGACGAGATGGGCAAATTGCAGGAACGCATCACCTCGACCAAAGTAGGCTCGATCACCTCGATCCAGGCCGTGTATGTGCCGGCCGATGACTTGACCGACCCCTCCCCGGCCACCACCTTCGCCCACCTCGACGCCACCGTGGTGCTG